>DASUQN010000603.1:0-4215 GCA_036280515.1 Intrasporangium sp.
TGGCACGCAGCCTGATCAGCACGGACGACGTCCGAGCCGTCAACGAGCGGATCGACCGGGCGATCGGGCCGTTCGATGCGTGGGAGGTGTGCCACCACGGGCCCGACGACGGCTGCGAGTGTCGGAAGCCGCAACCGGGACTCGTCCGCGCGGCGGCCCGGCGCCTCGGGGTCGACCCGACGAGGTGTGTCGTCATCGGCGACATCGGGGCGGACGTGCTGGCGGCGCGCGCAGCGGGGGCCACGGGGATCCTCGTGCCCACGCCTGTGACGAGGACTGAGGAGATCGAGTCGGCACCGTGGGTGGCGCAAACCCTGTCCGCCGCGGTGGACGTCGCTCTGGCACGGGGGCGGGGCCGTGTCTGAACCCCGTCGCGCGATTCTCGCCGTCCGCCTCGACAGCCTCGGAGACGTCCTGCTCATGGGGCCGGCACTGCGCGCCCTGCGCAACGGCGCGAGCCGCCTCGACCTGCTCGTCTCACCCGCCGGCGCGCCCGCGGCCGAGCTGCTCCCTGGTATTGACGACGTCCTCATCTTCGACGCCCCGTGGGTCGGCTACGAACCTCCACCCGTCGACTCCCCAGGACTGCTCGCTCTCGTCGAGCGACTGAGGGAGCGCGACTACGACGAGGCCGTCGTCTTCACCTCCTTCCACCAGAGCCCACTGCCCATGGCGCTGCTCGCTCGGCTGGCCGGCATCCCGCGCGTCGCCGGCACGAGCGAGGACTACGCAGGCGCCTTGCTCGACGTCCGGCATCGTCGTGTCGCCGGTGGGGCAGCCGACACCGGCGGACCGGAGGGCGGGCACGAGGTGCCGGCGGCGCTGGCGCTGGTCCGGGCAGCAGGGCACGAGCTGCCGACGGGTGATGACCTCCGCCTGCGGCTGCGCCCCCTCGGCCGCCCCACGGGGCTCGTGCTGTCCTTGCCGCGGCCCTACGTCGTGGTCCACCCGACCGCCTCGGTCCCCTCCCGCTCGATCTCGGACGGGCAGGCCGCTGACCTGGTGGACGGACTCGTCGCCGCTGGCTGGCATGTGGTCCTCACCGGCGCCGTATCCGCGTCCGCTGACTCGTCGCAGGGCGTCAGCTCGCTCGCGACCGTGGGCCACGGGTCAGTCACTGACGCACGCGGGCGGACCACCTTCGCCGAGCTGGCTCAGGCGCTGGCCGGCGCACGGTGTGTCGTGACCGTCAACTCGGGGCCGGCCCATCTCGCGGCAGCGGTGGGCACGCCGGTGGTGAGCCTGTTCTCACCGGTGGTGCCGATGGAGCGATGGGGTCCGTGGGGAGTGCCGTGCCGAGTCCTGGGAGACCAGCGCGCCGGCTGTCGCGGCTCCCGTGCACGAGAGTGCCCGATCGAGGGGCACCCTTGCCTCTCAGGCGTTGCCGCGGACGCGGTGGTCGACGCAGTGCTCGAGCTCGCGGGGCCCGTGCGGCGCCAGTCGGTGGCCTCGTCGGACGACTCAGTGGTGGTCGCATGAGGATTCTCGCCTGGCACGTGCACGGCTCCTGGATGACGTCGTTCGTCTCGGGACGCCACGACTACGTCATCCCCCTGACACCGGATCGCGACGCCGACGGCCGCGGTCGAGCACGGACCTGGGACTGGCCGGCGCGGGCCCGCGAGGTGCCGGTCCCCGACCTGCGGGACGAGCCCTTCGACGTTGCAGTCCTCCAGCGCCCTCACGAGGCAGAGCTCCTCGAGCAGTGGACGGGCCTGCGGGTCGGCGTGGACGTGCCTGCCGTCTACCTCGAGCACAACACGCCGACGGAGACCGCGGTGGGCACCCGGCACGCGGTGACCCGCGAGAGCCGGCTCAGCGGCATACCCGTCGTCCATGTCACGCACTTCAACGCGATGGCTTGGGACTGCGGCGACCATGAGGTCTTCGTCGTCGAGCACGGCATCGCCGACCCAGGGCACCGCTACACCGGCGAGGACCCGAGCCTCGCAGTGGTCGTCAACGAGCCGGTGCGTCGTTGGCGGGTCGCCGGCACGGACCTGCTGCTCCGGGTGGCGCGGCTGCTCCCGGTGCACGTCTACGGGATGCAGACCGACGCGCTGGTCGGAGTGGCCCGGGAACGCGGAGTCGACCTGACCGGACGGACCCACGACCTGGGCCAGGCGGAGCTGCACGCCGCACTGGGCCGGCATCGGGCCTACCTCCACCCCTACCGGTGGACCAGCCTCGGGCTGGCCATGCTCGAGGCGATGGCGCTCGGCCTGCCGGTCCTCGCCCTGTCGACGACCGAGGCGCCGGAGGCGGTGCCACCCGAGGCCGGCGTCATCTCCAACGACCTCTCTCGCCTGCACGCCACGGCGCAGGAGTGGCTCGATGACGCGGCCGCCGCGCGACGGCACGGTGAAGCCGCCCGCGCCCACGTCCTCTCCCGCTACTCCCTCGATCGGTTCCTCGACAGCTGGGACCACGTCCTCAAGGAGGTGACCTCGTGAAGATCGCCCTCATCTCCGAGCACGCCAGTCCGCTGGCGGTGCTCGGCGGCGTCGATGCCGGAGGCCAGAACGTGCACGTCGACGCCCTCGCCCGGCACCTCGGGCAACGCGGCCACGACGTCTGCGTCTACACGCGGCGGGACGACGAGGCTCTCGCCGAGCGGGTTCCCCTCGCCCCGGGAGTCACGGTGGTGCATGTCCCCGCCGGGCCGCCGCGACCGGTGCCGAAGGACGAGCTGCTCCCCTTCATGCCGGAGTTCGGACGCTGGCTCGAGCAGGACTGGCGAGCCGAGGGCCCGCCCGACGTGGCCCACGCCCACTTCTGGATGTCCGGCCTGGCAACGGTCGAGGCTGCCCGGGCGGTCGGCGTCCCGGTCGCCCAGACCTTCCATGCCCTGGGAACGGTCAAGCAGCGCCACCAGGGCGCGGACGACACCAGCCCGGCGGACCGGATCGACCTCGAGCGCGAGCTCGCCTGGCAGGTCGACCGGATCATCGCGACCTGCTCCGACGAGGTGGCCGAGCTCGGCGCGATGGGCGCTCCGGTGCACCGGGCGCGCGTCGTCCCGTGCGGCGTCGACACGGCGATATTCCGCCCCGGCAACGGCGGTGAGACCGCGGCGGAGAGCAGCTCGACACACCGAGGTGGCCGTCTGCTCGTCGTTGGTCGACTCGTGCCCCGGAAAGGTTGCGACACCGTCATCAGGGCTCTCGCTGAGATCCCGGACGCCGAGCTGGCAATCGCCGGGGGCCCCGACGAGAGCCGCATCCAGGACGACCCGGAGGCGCAGCGCCTGCTCGAGGTCGCTCGCGAGGCAGGTGTCGCCGACCGCGTCCGCCTGCTCGGGGGGATCGCCCACGAGGACATGCCCCAGCACTACCGCTGGGCGGATGTCGTCCTCTCGACTCCGTGGTACGAGCCCTTCGGGATCACGCCGCTCGAGGCGGCGGCGTGTGGCCGGCCGCTCGTCGGGCATGCGGTGGGAGGGCTGCTCGACTCCGTCATCGACGGGCAGACCGGTCGACTCGTCGAGCCGGGGGACCCGAGCGAGCTGGCGGGAGTGGTCCGCGAGCTGCTGGCCGACCCCGCCGCCCGGGCCCGGATGGGCGCCGAGGCACGACGCCGTGCCCTCCAGCGCTTCGACTGGTCGATCGTGGCGGCGGCCACCGAGCAGATCCTCGCCGACGTGGCGCGGACACCGATGGGCGCGAGCGCCCTCCCGGTGCCGCACGCCTCGGAGCTCCCAGCAGACTGGGGGGACGCGGTGCTGGGTCATTCGTGGCTCGAGCGTCACGAGCGCGAGCTGAGGGATGGTCTCGTGGAGGTCGAGCGCGCATGGCCGCTCGTCCAGTCGTGGGGCGAACAGCTCGCCCGATCGCTGCCCGACGGTGGACGGGTGCTCGCGGCCGGCAACGGCGGCAGCGCAGCTGAGGCACAGCACCTCACCGCGGAGCTGGTTGGCCGGTTCCTGACGGAGCGGCGTCCGCTGTCGGCGATCTCGCTCCACGCTGAGTCGTCGAGCCTGACCGCGATCCTCAACGACTACGGGGGCGACGAGATGTTCGCCCGACAGGTGGAGGCGCATGGGCGGCCCGGTGACATCGTCATCCTCTTGTCGACCAGCGGCACGAGCAGCAACGTGCTGCACGCGGCCAAGCGGGCGCGTGACGTCGGGCTGACGGTGTGGGCGCTGACCGGACCGGCCCCCAACCCGCTGGCCGCGATGGCGGACAGTGCCATCGCTGTGCCGGCCGGATCGAC
>DASUQN010000604.1:0-4798 GCA_036280515.1 Intrasporangium sp.
AGCCCAGGTAGCCGATGTACGAGGCGATGCCGAGCCCGCATCCGAAGATGAGGCCGGCCAGGACGTCCGAGGGGACGTGCACCCCGAGGAATACCCGATCGGCCGCGGTGAGCAACGCATAGACCACCGCGCCGACGAGCACCAGCCGGCGCCCGCGCGGCGAGAGGACCGGCCAGACGAGCAGCGTCACGATGGTCGCCACGGCCGCGGCGTTGGCAGCATGGCCGGACGGGAAGCTGTAGCCCGGCGCGTGCGACACCGGGTCGCTCACCACGGGCCGGGCGCGTTGCACGACCTCCTTGAGCAGCAGCTGGAGGTTCCACGCCACCATCATGGTGAGGAACGCCCAGAGCGCCCGCGTCTTGAGGTGGTGACGTCGCCAGATGACGACACACAGGATGGTGGCGGCGATGTAGGGCCACTTCGGCTGGGTCAGCTCCTGCCAGACAATGAGGAACTGGCGCAGTCCGGGGTGCTCGCGAGTGAGGTTCGTGGCGGCGGCGATGGCCTTCTCGTCCAGCTCGATGACGGGCAGGAACTTCTGCCGCACGACGAAGGCGAGGGCCGTCACGGGCACGGCGAAGACCAGGCCGTAGCCGACGGCCTTGAGCATCCGACGCCTTCTGCCGTATGCCGCTGGGCGTGGTGACGGCGCAGGCGCGGTTCGGCGGGTGGCTTGGTCAGCCATGGCGCACCAGGAGGGACTGAGGGTCGACTCGGATCTCGAGGCGACGGCGCTCGCCGACGGGGTCCCCGTCGATCTCGGCCTCGATCGGCCGCGCCGCCTCGATGGTGAACTCGCGGCCGCGCATCCGGTCGAGCCGCTTGTGGCCCACCCGATGCCGGGTCGCGATGTCGGCCACCACGGAGCCCCATCCGAAGGCGCCGCGGGGAGCGATGACGACGGCATCGAGGACACCGTCGTCGACCTTGGCGTCCGGCATGAGCTCGAGCCCGCCCTGCAGCGTGCCGCAGTTGCCCACGATGACCGTCCGCGCGTGCCTCCGCACGCGGTCACCCGGCGCCCCGACGACTCCGCCTGCTCCGGAGGCACTGACGCGGACCGGGAAACCGCGCCGCCACACGTTGCGGAACCCGGACATGACGTAGGCCGGCCATCCGAGCAGTCCCTTGACCTGCTCGCTCGTCCCGGCCATGATCTCGCCGTCGAGGCCGAGCCCCGTCATGATGAGGAAGACCTCCTCCGGGTCGTCGTCGGCCGAGACGAACCCGACGTCGATGGGCAGGTCCGACCCGGTGAGCAGCGGCTCCATCGCATGGTCGGTCGAGTCCACGGGCAGGTCAAGGTTGCGCGCCAGGAGGTTGCCCGTGCCGCCGGGGAGCAGACCGAGCGCCACGCCGGTCCCGACGAGGGCCGTGGCCACGGCACGGACCGTGCCGTCACCACCGAGGGTGGCGACGACGTCCGCCCCTGCCTCGACCGCCTCACGTCCCTGCTTCTCGCCGGTCTCCTCAGGCGTCGTCTCGATCCAGCTCGGTTCCGCCCACCCATGCCGACGGCAGGCCTCGGCGACGATCCTCTGGTCCGCGTCGAGGTCCTCGACCTTCATCGGGTTGTAGACGACGGTGAGCCGTCGGCTCGGGGGCATGGCTCTCATCCTCTTCAGTTCCCGGGTCTCGACCAAGTAGCGTCTGAGACGTGCCAACCATTCGTCGACGCCTGTTGACAGCCTTTGTCACAGGTGTCGTCGCAATGCTTGTACCCCTCGGAGCCGCCGATGCACTCATCGCGCGCCTGCTCGTCGGCTTCCTCGTCGCCGGTCTCGCCTTCGCCGTGCCGCTGCTCGCGCACCTCCTGGGCCATGACGCGCCAGCAACCCGGCAGAAGGTCGAGGGTCGCGACGGCGACCGCGCCTGGTACGACGTCGTCGTCATCATCGGCGGTCTCGCCAGCCTGGCGGGGGTCGCGGTCATGCTCGGCGGCGGGTCCGCCTCGGGTCCGGCACGGGTCATCGACGCCGTCATCGGCCTGCTCACGGTCGCCGTCGGGTGGTTGTGCGTGCACACCGTCTACCTGCTCCGGTACACGAGGCTGTACTACGCGAGTGCCGATCCGCCGATCGACTTCAACCAGCAGGAGGACCCCGCGTTCTCCGACTTCGCCTACTTCTCCTTCGGCCTCGGCATGGCCTACCAGGTCTCCGACACCGCCCTCAGGACGACGGAGCTGCGCCGCGTCGTCCTCGGCCACACCATGCTCGCCTACCTCTACGGCACGGTCGTCATCGCTGCAGCGATCAACCTCGTCGTCGGGCTGGGAGCCACGTAGCGCGCGCTCCGATCAGGTCGCCGAGCCCGCCGCGGCGGTCGGCGCCGACGCGGACCCGTGCTGGAGCGACTCGAGCAGGGCCGAGGAGAACTTCGGCAGGTCGTCGGGCTTGCGGCTCGTCGTGACGTTGCCGTCCTGGACGACCGGCTCGTCGACCCAGTCGCCACCCGCGTTCCGGATATCCGTCCTGAGGCTGGGCCAGGACGTGATCCGCCGCCCGGACACGACGTCGGCCTCGACGAGCATCCATGGCGCGTGACAGATGGCCGCGACCGGCTTGCCCGAGGCGACGAACTCCTTGACGAGAGCGACCGCCTGCTGGTCCTGCCGCAGGGCGTCCGGGTTCGCGACGCCGCCCGGGAGGACGAGCGCGTCGAAGTCACCGACCCGGGCATCGGAGACGGTCAGGTCGACCTGCTGCCTGTCGGCCTTGTCGAGGTGGTTGAACAGCTGGACCGAGCCCAGCTTCGGGCTGACGAGGACCGCCTCGTGACCGGCGTCGGCGACTGCCTTCCACGGCTCGGTCAGCTCGATCTGCTCGACGCCTTCGGCGGCGACGAGGAACGCGACCTTCTTGGACATCGGCTCATCCCTTTCGGTGAGTGGACGCCAGGGCAGGGCGGCGTCGCTGGGTGCTGGTCATCGCGCCCTTACCCGACTGGCCGCGGAGGTCACGGGGGCAACCGAGCCAGCCCAGCGGCATACGGCCTAACGTTGGGCGGCCAGCCGCGTCTCCTCGTCGCGGACCCACAGGCCGAGCAGGCCCCGGAAGTGCGCCATGAAGCGGTCCCGCTCGTGCTCGGGGTAGGTCAGGTCGACCGTGGTCCGCAGCATCTGGTGGAACGCCTCACTCCGGAACCACTCGAGAGCGGCGGCATCGAAATGTGCCAGATGCAGGGCGCACCACTGCTCGTAGGCCGCGGACTCGAAGTACTCGTCGGCGATCGCGAGATACGCGTCGAGCTTCTCCTCGTCGCTGAGGTCCTCGCGGTCCGCCACCTCGAAGTACCGCCGTGTCTCGAGGCCGACGGTCCTGGAGCGGCGGCCGGTGACGAGGCAGTACGCCGACCAGCGCACGAGCGCCTTGATCGCCCAGGGGAAGTAGTAGTGCAGCGAGGTGACGGCCACGTCGGGGCACGCGTTCGCGTAGTCGATGGGGTAGACCTCGTCGCCCTTGACGAGCATCTCGCACGAGTTGAACTCCCAGCTGAACAGGGCATTGACGATTCGGCTGATGGCCGCCGTCTCGTGTCCGGCGCGCGGGCTGAGGAAGCCGTGGCTGACGGCGTAACGGTTGTGCATCGGCTCGTCCGGACGAAAGTTCATCACCATCGTCTCGGGGCCGATGGACAGGGCCCGGGCGAAGACGTCGTAGTCGATCGTCGCCTGCAGGTGCATGAGCATCTCGCCCGATGCGTCGTAGGCGCGCACGAGGTCCTGCTCGTCGTCGATCCGGGAGACGCCTCGCCAGCCACCGCCGTCGAAGGGCTTCATGTAGAGCGGGTAGCCGAGCTCGTTCGCGATCTGCTTGAGATCGAAGGGGCGGTTGTACCTCGCGCTCGTGTAGGCCCAGCGGACGTTGTCGACCGGGTTCTTGTACGGCACGAGGATCGTCTCCGGGACCTTGAGCCCAAGGCGCATGAGGGCGCAGTAGGCGCTGTGCTTCTCCATCGACTGGAACGTGAACGGGCTGTTGAGCAGGTAGGTGTCGTTGACGAGCGCGGCCTTCTTGAGCCACTCGCGCGGGTGGTAGTACCAGTGCGCGAGCCGGTCGATGACGAGCTCGGTCCGCACCGGCTGGCGCAGGTCGAACGGCTCGATGGTCAGTCGCTCGGAGGTCAGCTCGTGCGTCACGCCGTCCTCTGTGGTGATCGGCCCCACCAGCCCGAGCAGTGCCTCGAAGGCCGTCGGCCAGTCCTCCTCCGCGCCGAGGAGGAGCCCGATGAGGTGCGTGCGCGTCGTCGCCATGGGCCGATCCTTGCAGGAAAGCCACCTGGCGTGGGGCCTTCGGACGGCGCGGCTGGGCCCAGCGCGGACCGGATGGGCGACCTCGGTCCCACGGTCGCCCATCCGATCAGTCCCCCGCTGTCTCAGCCGCGTCCACTCCCCGGCCGACGCGGAGGACGAGCTGGGTGCCCTGCGGCGCGGACTGGACCAGCCGAAGCTGCGCGAGCGCCGGGTGCGCGTCGAGCAGGCGGGCGCCGTTGGCGAGCGAGCGCAGCGCCGCGGTCTCGGCCCGAGCAGCCTCCAGCGCTGCCGCACCGCGGCGCTTGGCCGTCGCCAGCTCAGCGGCCGCTGCGCGCAGCTCGATCGGCAGGATCACGTCCTTGACGACCACCTCCGCGACGTCGATGCCGACGGTCTGGGCGACCGCGGAGGCGGCCGACGTCATCTCGTCGAGCGGCAGGCCGGAGCCCCGTCCGATGAGCTCGTCCGCCTCGAGCGACGCGAGCGCCTCCCTCAGGGCGACCTGCGTGGCCAGGTACACGAGAGCCGCTGCGTCGTCCG
>DASUQN010000605.1:0-2321 GCA_036280515.1 Intrasporangium sp.
CGGATGCCAGCTGTCGGAACTGCTCGAGACTGGAAGATCTCCGGTGCTCGATGACGTCCTCCCACCACCGCTCGGGGTCGTCGTAGCCGGCCGTCCTGGAGAGCAGGGTGAGCGGATCGACCCGGTCGGCCCGGGCCGCCCGATCCGCTGCCGGCTCGGGCGACAGGGCCAGCGCATTGGCCGCAGGGAGGTCGGCAAAGCGCAAGGTGACCCCGCGTTCGATGGCCCAGCGCAGCGCGACCCACTCGGGGGAGAAGACCGCAAAGGGGTAGAAGGACGACAGCCGTGGTGTGTCCACGGCATAGACAAGCGCCGCCACAGGAGGCACGAGGTCCGGATCACCGGCGAGCGGGATGAGCGCATCGAGCTCCGGCGGACCCTCGATGATGATCCGGTCGGGGGCGAGCTCCGCCAGCGCGCCGAGGACGGTCCGGGCCGAGCCCGGGCCGTGGTGGCGGACGCCGAGAACCTCGACGCGTGCGGTAGCGACGGTCACCACTGCACCATCACCACAGCGCCATCACGTCAGCTCCCGGCACGCCCGGTAGAGGTCGGCCCACTCGCGTCGGTCCTTCACGACGGTCTCGAGGTACTCCTGCCAGACGATCCGGTCCTGGACCGGGTCCTTGACGATGGCGCCGACCAGGCCCGCAGCCACGTCGTCGGCCCGCACGACGCCGTCACCGAAGTGCGCGGCGAGTGCGACGCCGTTGGTCATGACCGAGATCGCCTCAGCGGTCGACAGCGTCGCCGACGGCGACTTGACCGTGGTGCGCTGGTCGGCGGTGACTCCGGACCTGAGCTCGCGGAAGACGGTGACGACGCGCTGGATCTCGGCGAGCGACTCGAGGCCGTCGGGCAGTTCGAGGCTGCGGCCCAGGGCGGCGACGCGCGTGCGGACGATCTCGACCTCCTGGTCGAGCGTGTCCGGCAGGGGCAGCACGACGGTGTTGAACCGTCGCTTGAGAGCGGACGACAGGTCGTTGACCCCTTTGTCCCGGTTGTTCGCCGTCGCGATGATGTTGAAGCCCTTCTGAGCCATCACCTCCTCGTCGAGCTCGGGGATGGGCAGGTGCTTCTCCGAGAGGATGGTGATGAGCGCGTCCTGGACGTCCGCAGGGATCCGGGTCAGCTCCTCGATCCGCACGAGGGATCCCAGCTCCATGGCGCGCATCACCGGGCTCGGCACGAGTGCGGCCCGCGTCGGCCCTTCGGCGAGCAGCCGCGCATAATTCCATCCGTACCGCAGCGCCTCCTCCGGCGTCCCGGCGGTCCCTTGCACGACGAGGGTCGAGTCACCACTGATCGCCGCGGCGAGGTGCTCGCTGACCCACGTCTTGGCGGTTCCGGGAATCCCGAGCAGCAGCAGGGCCCGGTCGGTGGCCAAGGATGCCACGGCCACCTCCATGAGCCGTCGGGAGCCGAGGTACTTCGGCGTGATCTCGGTGCCGTCGTCGAGGGTCCCACCGAGCAGATAGGTCGTGACCGCCCATGGCGACAGGCGCCAGCGTGGTGGTCGCGGTCGGTCGTCTGCGGCTGCGAGCGCCGCGAGCTCGGCGGAGTTCGCGTCTTCGGCGTGAGCGCGCAGAACCGTTGTCGTGGTGGGGGATTCGCTCATCCGAAGGCCTCGCTGATCGATCGCTTGACGGAGTGGAACTGGAGCAGGTTGCGCAGGTGCGTTGCAACTGAGGACTCGTTGCGAGCACGCGCGAGCCACGCCTCGAGGGCCGGAAGGGCATCTCGGTGCAGTCCCGCGAGGAGCTGCGGCATTGCCTGTGGCAGGTGCGCCGCCGGTGCCCTCATCGCCCCCAGCCGAGAGAGAACGGCGAGGCTGAACTCGGCCGACCACGGCGCGGGAACTGCCGCCAGGAGGCCGGCCACCGAGGCGTCCTTGTCCGACGCGAGCCGGGCGAGCGCGACTGCCTCCCGCTCGGCGGGAGGCAACGCTGGGACGAGCTCCGCGTCCCACACGCGCGTGAGCACCGCGGCAGCCCACGCCGGGTCTCGCCGCACGCGCACAGCCTGTCGTATGCCGCTGAGTGCGTCCGCGTCGGACAGTCGGCTCACGATCGTGGCTGGGTCCCACCCGGTGACCTCCTCCCAGACCTCGAGGGGCGCACCTGCGGCGATGCGCTCGAGCCACCAGCCCCGCAGCGACCGACGCCCAGGTGGCTTGCCGAGCCCGTCTCGCACTCCAGTCGCGTCTGGAGGGTCGGGGAGTGCGATCTCGAGGCTGCGCTTGAGCACGCCCCTGGGCTGGATGAGCGGCCGGAGCCGCTCGGCCATGCGCCCCGCGCGCGCCGAGCCCGGGAGCCCGTCGA
>DASUQN010000606.1:0-2273 GCA_036280515.1 Intrasporangium sp.
GCGCCGGAGTCGTCACGCTTCGTGCCGGCGTGCAACACCCCGACTCCGGGCACCTCGCCCGCAGCGTCGAGCCCGGTGATCGGGTCACCGGTTCGCGGCGCCGCCGGGTAGCCCTCCGAGGCGATGACGACGACGACGGCGTAGTCGTCCGCCCAGCGGAGGCGGCCGAAGCCCTCGAGCTCGCCCGTGGCGGCGGCGAAGAGCAGCTGCGCAAAGGGCGACTCGAGCCGGACGAAGCTCGCCTGCCCGTCGGGGTCCCCGAAGCGGACGTTGAACTCGATCACCTTGGGTCCCCGCTTGGTCAGGGCCAGCCCGATGTAGAGCACGCCGACGAAGGGCGTCCCGCGCCGGTGCATCTCGTCGATCGTCGGCTGGGCCACGCGGGCGACGACGTCCTCCGCCAGGCCGCGTGGAGCCCAGTCGAGGGGCGAGTAGGCACCCATGCCGCCGGTGTTCGGCCCGACGTCGCCGTCGCCCACCCGCTTGAAGTCCTGGGCCGGCTCCAGCGCGAGGACGTGCGTCCCATCGGAGATACAGAACACGGACAGCTCAGGCCCGTCGAGGTACTCCTCGACGACGACCCGCCCGGCCGCCTTGGCCAGGCACCGCTCGCCGTGCTGGAGGGCATCCTCGCGGGAGTCGGTCACGACGACACCCTTGCCGGCGGCCAGGCCGTCATCCTTGACGACGTACGGGGGGCCGAACGCATCGAGCGCGGATCCCACCTCCTCGAGCGTCGTGCAGATGTGCGCGAGGGCCGTGGGCACCTCGGCGGCAGCCATGATCTCCTTGGCGAACGACTTGCTGCCCTCGAGCAACGCAGCACCCGCGGAAGGTCCGAAGACCGCGAAGCCGGCTGAGCGGCATACGTCAGCAACTCCCGCCACGAGCGGCGCCTCCGGTCCGACGACGACGAGGTCCACGTCGTGCTCGCGTGCGAGCGAGGCGACGGCCTCGCCGTCGAGGATGTCGAGCGGGACGCAGAGCGCGGTCGCGTCGATGCCGGGGTTGCCGGGCGCTGCGATGACCGCATCCACCTCCGGATCGGCTGCGATGGCCTTGACGAGCGCGTGCTCACGGGCGCCGGAACCGAGGACGAGGACCTTCACGGCGGCCAGCCTATTGGCTCGTCGGGACGGGCCGGTGACAGCATGCCTCCATGAGCGAGGACACATCGGTCGAGGTCAGCGCGCTCGCGATCAACGTCACCATCCCGGAGGAGCTCCGCTGGACGGACACGCGGCGCGGCGAGGAGTTCCTGCTCACGACGCTCAACGTGCGGCTCCTGCCCGACGGTCATCTCGCCGCGAAGGCCTACGGGCGGCCGGTCGCCGGCGGGCGCGGCAACTACGTGTCGTTCAGGGTGCCGGAGAAGCCGGAGCTCTCGGCCCTCGTCGTCGAGGCGGCCCACCGAGCCGGGGCCATGTGGAGCTCACACGCCGGCCTGCCCTGATCCTCAGGACAAACGGGCGCACAGGGCGGCTCGAACGCTCGGCCACTCGTCAACGAGGATCGAGTAGACCGCCGAGTCGCGCCAGGAGCCGTCGGCACGACGGATGTCACGCCGGGTGATGCCCTCGAAGGTGGCGCCGAGCTTGCGGATCGCTGCGCGGGACCGGGCGTTGACGACATCGGTCTGGAGCTTGACGCGACCGAAGCCGCAGGTCTCGAAGGCATGGGCGAGCAGCAGGAACTTCGACTCCGGGTTGACCGCCGAGCCCCACCAGCGTGAGCCGTACATCGTCCAGCCGAGGTGGACGTGCTCCCGCTCCGTGTCCACGTCGCCGAGCGAGCTCGTGCCGACGATGGCGCCGGCCGCCCCGAGGGACGAGTCCTCGACGAGGCGGATGGTGTAGGCGGTGCGTCCGGTGCCGTCAGGTTGCCTCGCGCCGATCGCGGTCGTGACGAGGGACTGGAGCTCGGCCGGCGAGGCGGGCGGGAGCGCCATCGCGTAGCCCTGCGCGTACACGACGGGGTCCGCGTACACCGCGAAGAGGCCCTCCACGTCCTCGGGGCGCGTGATGTCGAGCCGCACGACGCGACCGACGAGCGGGTCACCGGTTGGTGGGATGCAGCCGTCTCGGACCATGCGATGACACTAGACTTGATGGTTCCCGCGCCCACCCAGGGTGCACCGTCGAACCATTGGATGGCTGTGAGCTCCTCGTCCTTCCAGACTCGACCCGCTGCTCCTCCCAACCCCGTAGCCGCCGTGCCGGACGTCGTGGCGGAGCAGATCGCGGTCGAGCAGAACCATGTCGACCGGGTCATGG
>DASUQN010000607.1:0-3127 GCA_036280515.1 Intrasporangium sp.
GATCTTCCGCACCGGTGCCAGCGAGCTCGGGGTGCACCCCACGAGCGGCGAGGGCGGCTTCCACGCCCCGCGGCACCACTCGATCTCGCTCATGTGCGATGACCTCGAGGCGACGCTGCGCGAACTTGCCTCTCGCGGAGCGCAGTTCACGACCGACCCGGTCGATCGTGGCTTCGGTGTCGTCGTCTTCATGAAGGTGCCGGGCGCCGACGACATCATGCTGTACGAGCCGAAGCACGCCATCGCCTACACGCTGGAGGCGTGAACCTTTTCCTCGCCCTCCCCGCCCGAGTCACTCACGTAGCTGAAAAATAGTATACGGAGCGTTCTCTATTCCCTACGCTGGGATCCATGAGACGGCTGTGCATCCCGCTCGAGCGACTCGATCGCAACGACCTGCCAGCGGCCGGAGGGAAGGGCGCCAACCTGGGCGAGCTGATCCGCGCGGGATTCGCCGTACCGCGCGGGTTCGTCGTGACGACCTACGCCTACCGATCGGCAGTGGCCGGCCTGGCCCATCCGTCGAGCGAGGCGATATCCGCGCTCGCCATGCCCGACGACGTGCGCGCGGCGGTGCAGGCGACCTACGCGGAGCTCGGCGGCGGGCCAGTCGCCGTGCGGTCCAGCGCGACAGCGGAGGACCTGCCGGGGGCAGCGTTCGCGGGACAACAGGACACCTTTCTGGGCGTCGTGGGCGCCGACGCCGTGGTCGACGCGGTGCGGGACTGCTGGGCCTCCCTGTGGACGGAGCGGGCAGTCGCCTACCGGTCCCGTCTCGCCCTGTCTGTCGAGTCGGTGGCCATGGCGGTGGTCGTCCAGCGGCTCGTGCCAGCCGACTGGGCAGGCGTGATGTTCACGGCGAATCCCGTCACGGGAGCACGCGACCAGGTCGTCATCGAGTCGAGTCCGGGTCTCGGCGAGTCGGTCGTCTCCGGAGCTGTCACCCCCGACCACGCCGTGCTCGCCGCGGACGGCTCGGTCGTCGAGCGACACGAGGGTCGCCATGAGGTCGTGGTCCGGCCGACCCCGGGAGGCGGCACCACCACCGAGGCCGGTGACCCGGACAGCCCGGCACTTCCCGAGTCGGTGCTCGCTCGGCTCGCCGAGCAGGGGCGAGCGGTCGCCGCTCACTTCGGTGCACCTCAGGACATCGAATGGGCCCTCACCGGCAACGACATCGTGCTCACGCAGTCGCGGCCGATGACCGCCCTACCGCCAGCGCCGCTGCGGCTGAACCGGTTCCAGCGGATCATCGGTCCCGTCGTCTCCGAGATGCTGCCTCGGCGGCCCCTGCCCATGGAGCTCAGCGCGTGGTCCAGTGGCGTGATCCTGCGCCACCTCGAACGCCTGCTCGGCGGCATGGCCGGCGTACGCGTCGACCCCAGCCAAACCTTGCCGACGGTGGACGGGATCGTCCAGTCCTTCGTGCCGGCCATGCCCCGTCCGACCCGCATGACCCCGATCCGGCTCGCGCGAGCGATCGCCCGTGCGCTGCGACACCGGCCCGGCGCCTGGGCGCAGGACCCGTTGGCGTCCGACATCGTCCGGCGCGCCGGCACCCTCGCCGCGCTCGACGTCCGACAGGCGACGTGGGCCGAGCTGATCTCAGTCCGAGCCCGGGCCCGAGCCATCGTCGACGACGTGGCAGCCCTGCGCGTCGAGTACCTGCCCTCGGCCGGGCGCGCACTGGTCGGACTCAGGGCGGCGATGGCCCTCCTCGGCGCCGGGCAGGACACGGGCGACCTCATCGTCGGCGGCGACACCCAGACCAGGCAGGCGAATGCTGCACTCGAGTCAATGGCCGAGACCGTGCGGGCGGACGCGACACTGCACCAGGCCTTCCGGACCATGGACGGCGACGAACTGATCGAGATCGTGACGAGGGAGCCCGCCGAGCCAGCAACGGCTGCCCTGCGCCGCCAGCTCGCCGACTTCAACGGGCGCTTCGGCCACCGAGAGACGACGAGCGTGATGCTGCTCAAGGACCCGACGTGGGGCGACTCGCCGACGACGGTGCTCGGGCTCGTCCGGGTGATGTTGACGCAGGCCGAGCCCAAGTCGACCCACGTCCCCTCGACAGGATCCACAGCGCTGGAGCGGCTGGTGCGAACGCCGCGGGTCCGGCTGTTCCGGGCCCAGTCACCGCTCCGCTCGATCGTCCGGGACGCAAGGGACGGAATCGCCCTCCGCGAGGACACGCACTTCGAGATCACCCGCACCATGCCGGTCGTGCGCCGTACCGTCCTCGAGATCGGCGAGCGTCTGGCCGCCGCCAACCGGATCGACCGCCCTGAGGACGTCTGGTATCTCCTGTGGGACGAGGTGGCCGGCCTCGACGACCCGTCCAGCCCCCACCCGGGCCAGCCGAGCCAGCATGACCGGCTCCGGAGCGCGGTCGCCCGGCGCAGGATGGCCTACGCGGAGCTGGCCTCCTCGCCGCTCATCGCGACGGCGACTCTCTATCCCGACCGGCGGGCGAGCGACGCGGCGCTGCTCACCGGACTGGGAGGCGGTGGCGGTCGAGCCACGGGCAGGGTGCGGGTGATCCGTCATCCGGACGAGTTCGGCACGGTCGCCGCCGGCGAGGTGCTCGTCTGCCCCGCGACCAACCCGTCCTGGACGCCGCTCTTCGCCCGGGTCGCCGCCGTCGTCGTCGACCACGGCGGGCCTGCCTCGCATGCAGCGATCGTCGCGCGCGAGTACGGCATCCCGGCGGTCCTCGCCGTGGCCACGGGCACATCGACCCTGTCCACCGGACAGCGAGTGACGGTCGACGGAGACCAGGGGCTCGTGCTGGCGGCCGACGAGGGCGTCGGGGGCTGAGCGATGGCCGATGACTTCCGCCGGAGGCCACGCCGCCGCGGCTCCGCGCTCGAGGACGCGATTCTCGACGCGGTCGTCGACATCCTCGAGAGCTCCGGTTATGGCGAACTGACCTTCGAGGCGGTCGCCCAGCGGGCCGGGGCCGGCAAGGCCTCCATCTACCGCCGCTGGGGCACCCGGGTCGAGCTCGCCCATGCCGCTGCCCACCGCGTCCTCGGAGCGGAGGCGAGCCCACCCGACACGGGCAGCCTCCGCGGCGATCTCAAGGCGTGGATCCGGCTGACGGCAGACCTGCTCACGGGCC
>DASUQN010000608.1:0-4196 GCA_036280515.1 Intrasporangium sp.
GGCGCCGATGCGCTCGCGACGTGCATCGTCATCGAGGAGGTGGCTCGCGTGGACGCCTCCGCCAGCCTCATCCCCGCGGTCAACAAGCTCGGCTCGCTGCCGCTCATCCTCGCGGCGAACGAGGGCGTGAAGCGCACGTACCTGCCGCCGCTCGCGCACGGCGAGACGACGTTCTCGTACGGCCTGTCGGAGCGGGAGGCGGGCTCGGACACCGCGTCGATGAAGTGCCGCGCCAGGCAGGACGGCGACGACTGGATCCTCAACGGGCAGAAGTCGTGGATCACCAACGCCGGCGTCTCGGAGTACTACACCGTGCTCGCGGTCACCGACCCCGACGGCCCCCGCGGCAACAATGTCACGGCTTTCGTGGTCGAGAAGTCCGACGAGGGCTTCACCTTCGGGGAGAAGGAGCGCAAGCTCGGCATCAAGGGCAGCCCCACCCGTGAGCTGCACTTCGACAACGTCCGCATCCCCGGCGACCGGGTCGTCGGCCAGGTCGGCGAGGGACTGAAGATCGCGCTGCGCACGCTCGACCACACCCGCGTGACGATCGGGGCGCAGGCGATCGGCATCGCCCAGGGCGCGCTCGACCAGGCCGTGGCCTATGTCAAGGAGCGCAAGCAGTTCGGCAAGCGCGTCGCCGACTTCCAGGGCATCCAGTTCATGCTCGCCGACATGGCGATGGAGGTCGAGGCGGCTCGGCAGATGGTCTATGTCGCGGCGGCCAAGTCGGAGCGTGGGGACAAGGACCTGTCGTTCTTCGGTGCGGCGGCCAAGTGCTACGCGTCCGATGTCGCGATGAAGGTGACGACGGACGCGGTCCAGCTGCTCGGTGGAGCTGGCTACACGAAGGACTTCCCGGTCGAGCGGATGATGCGGGACGCCAAGATCACCCAGATCTACGAGGGCACCAACCAGATCCAGCGCATCGTCATGGCGCGGCAGCTCCTCAACGGCTGACCTTCGCGGATCGGAGCAGTTTCCCGGCTCGCTACGATGTCCGGCGGGCGTGCCCCTCGGTGCGCCCGGTCGCCATGCTTCGAGTCGAAGGAACACCGTGAGGATCACCGTCGTCGGTCTGGGAAAGATCGGTCTGCCACTCGCCGTCCAGTTCGCCAGATCGGGCCATGAGGTCCTCGGGGCTGACGTCAACCCCGGTGTGGTCGAGACGGTCAACGCCGGGAAGGAGCCCTTCCCGGGCGAGGCCCATCTGGCGGAGTACCTCGAGGCGGTGGTCGCCGAGGGCCAGCTGACCGCGACCACCGACACCGCCGAGGCTGTGTCCCGCAGCGACGCGGTGGTCGTCGTGGTGCCCTTGTTCGTCGATGACGAGGCCCGGCCGGACTTCGGCTGGATGGATTCCGCGACGGAGGACATCGCCCGAGGCCTGCGGTCGGAGAACCACACCCTCGTGATCTACGAGACGACACTGCCCGTGGGCACGACGCGGACTCGGTGGAAGCCCCGGCTGGAGGCCGGATCGGGCCTCGCAGAAGGTCGCGACTTCGATCTCGTCTTCTCTCCCGAGCGGGTGCTGACGGGTCGGGTCTTCGAGGACCTGCGCCGGTACCCGAAGCTGGTCGGAGCCCTCGCGCCCCGGGGCGCGGAGCGGGCGGTCCAGTTCTACGAGCAGGTGCTCCAGTTCGACGAGCGACCCGACCTCGTGCGCGGCAACGGGGTCTGGGACCTCGGCTCGGCGGAGGCGGCAGAGATGGCCAAGCTGGCGGAGACGACGTACCGGGACGTCAACATCGGGCTCGCGAACCAGTTCGGCCGCTTTGCTGCGGCGCACGGGATCGACGTGTACCAGGTCATCGAGGCGAGCAACTCGCAGCCGTACAGCCACATCCACCGACCGGGGATCGCCGTGGGCGGCCACTGCATCCCGGTCTATCCACGGCTCTACCTCTGGAACGATCCCGAGGCCACTGTCGTCCGAGCTGCCCGCGAGGCCAACGCGGGCATGCCCGACTACACCGTTGGCCTGGCGGCCGGCGCGCTGGGCGGCTCGCTTGCCGGGCGCAAGGTCGCCGTGCTCGGGGCCTCCTACCGGGGCGGGGTCAAGGAGACGGCGTTCTCCGGCGTGTTCGGCACGGTCGACGCCCTGCGGGCCCAAGGAGCCGACGTCGTCGTCCACGACCCGATGTACTCAACGGCTGAGCTCGCGGGCTTCGGGTGGGCGGCCTACGAGCTCGGCGACTCCGTGGACGTCGTCATCGTGCAGGCGGACCATGCCGAGTACCGGGACCTGGGAGCCGAGTCGTTCCCGGGGGCGGAGGTCGTCGTCGATGGCCGCCACATCCTCGACGAGCGTCGTTTCGACGGCACCCGGTTCCTCGTCGTCGGGCGCGCCGAGGCTCGCCTCGAGCAGCCGGCCGCCCCAGCGTCGAGCCAGGCGCAACACTGATGGACGTCCGGATCGTCGATTCAGCGGACGTCGCGGCCGACGCGACCATCGGGGCAGGCTCATCGATCTGGCACTTGGCGCAGGTGCGCGAGGGCGCCGTCCTCGGGCGCAACTGCATCGTCGGCCGCGGGGCCTACGTGGGCACGGGCGTGCGGATGGGCGACAACTGCAAACTGCAGAACTACGCCCTCGTGTACGAGCCGGCCGTCCTCGAGGCGGGCGTCTTCGTGGGACCGGCCGTCGTCTTCACCAACGACCACTTCCCCCGTGCCGTGTCCCCGGACGGCTCCCTCAAGCGCGGCGACGACTGGGAGCCGGTCGGCGTGACGTGTCGGGAGGGGGCGTCGATCGGGGCTCGGTCGGTGTGTGTGGCCCCGGTGACGATCGGTCGCTGGGCCCTCGTGGCCGGGGTGCCGGCGAGGCGCCTGCGTTGGGTCGGCCGAGCCGGCGTCCCCCTCGACCAGCGCGCCGACGGTGAGTGGGTGTGCCCCCAGACCGGGGCCGTCTACCACGAGGACAACGAAACTCTGACGGAGGTCAGCGAATGAACGACTTCATCCCCGCGGCAAAGCCGATCGTGGGAGACGAGGAGCGGGAGGCGGTCGATCGTGTCCTCCGCTCCGGCATGCTCGCCCAAGGATCGGAGGTCAAGGCGTTCGAGGAGGAGTTCGCCGAGCACTTCCGTCTGGGCCGGGCCTGCGTCGCCGTCAACTCGGGCACCTCCGGGCAGCACCTCGGGCTCCTGTCGAGCGGGATCAGGGCAGGCGACGAGGTCATCGTCCCCTCCTTCACGTTCGCCGCGACCGCGAACTCCGTCGCGCTCACCGGTGCCACGCCGGTCTTCGCCGACATCGACGCCGACGACTTCTGCCTGTCGCCAGCCGCCATCGAGGCGGCCATCACCGAGCGCACCGTCGGCGTCATGCCGGTCCACCTCTACGGGCATCCGGCGAAGATGGACCAGATCATGGCGATCGCCGACCGGCACCGCATCCAGGTGTTCGAGGACGCAGCACAGGCCCACGGGGCCTCGCTCGACGGGTCACCAGTCGGCACCTTCGGCTCCTTCGCGATGTTCTCCCTCTACCCGACCAAGAACATGACGTCCGGGGAGGGCGGGATGGTGTCCGTCGCGACGCCGGAGATCGAGCGGCTCATGCGTCTTTATCGCAACCAGGGCATGGAGCGGCAGTACCACAACGAGGTCGTCGGCTTCAACAACCGGATGACCGACATCCACGCCGCGATCGGACGGGTCCAGCTCACCAAGGTCGACGGCTGGACGAAGCAGCGCCAGGCCAATGCCGCCTTCCTCGACGCCAACCTCGCGGGCGTGACGACGCCTCCGGTTGCCGAGGGCGCGGTCCACGTCTACCACCAGTACACCGTCCGCGTGCCGGAGGACCGGGACGGCTTCGCCGCAGCGCTGCGGGAGCAGTACAACGTCGGGTCGGGCATGTTCTATCCGGTGCCGAACCACCGACTCGAGCCCTTCCGGGTGCCGGTGGACCTGCCCGAGACCGAGAAGGCCGCCGCCGAGTGCCTGTCGCTGCCCGTGCATCCCTCGCTGAGCGAGGCAGACCTCGAACGGGTCGTTGACGCGGTCAACGCGCTCGCGAAGGCAGGGGCCTGACGTGGTGAACCTTCGGGCCGGACTCATCGGTCTCGGCATGATGGGTCGCCACCATGCGCGGGTGCTCGGCACCCTCGAGGGCGTGGACCTCGTCGCCGTCGCCGACGCGGGAGGCGACCCGCACCAGGCCGCGGGGGGACGACCGCTCCTGTCGTC
>DASUQN010000609.1:0-2126 GCA_036280515.1 Intrasporangium sp.
CGCTGAGCGCGGTCTGCGTGTCATCGACGTGGCCATCGGCGGGCTTGCGGCCCAGCCGGCCGTCGCATCGGTCATCGCGGGGGCGACGTCGCCGGAGCAGATCCACGACAACGTGCGGGCCGGGCTCTGGGAGCCGACGGCCGAGGACCTGGTGGAGCTCGACGAGATCACAGCTGGCACCTGACGACAGGTCTCGAGCGGGCCGATTGGGGGTCAGACGGTGCAACCACCCAGAGCGATTCTGCCGTCGATCGCCCTGATCTGGTCCTCGACGCCCCTGAGCTCGCCCTGCAGCTCCTGCATGGTCTCGGTGAGGCTCGCGATCGCGTCGTTGTTCGCCTTGATCTGCGCCTCGAGGTCACGAACTGCCTCCTGGGCGGCGGTGACCTGAACGTCGAGCGACGTCAACTGGCCCCGCAGCGTCGCCAGCTGAGCCTCTATCGCGGAGATCTCGTCGTTGAGCTCATTCAGCTGGGTGAGCAACGCAGCCTCGCCCGGGGTCACTTGGGGGTCGAGCGCGTCCAACTGGGCCTCAACCTCTCTCCGTTGTTCCTGAAGTGCGGCCAGCGCCATCTCCAGGGCGGATATCTGGTCAGCAACGCTGGCCTGCTGCGCCATGACCAAGTCCAGGGTCAGGTGGCGGGTCTTCAGGCTCGCGTCGAGCTCGATACCTTCCGCCTCGAGGTCCGCGAGCTGCATGCTGATCTGGTCGATCCTGGCCTGTAGTTCCATGCCATGCTCCTGGAGGGCGGTCCGCTCCGCCGTCAGGGCAGCGATCAGCTCCGCGTTCTGCCTCGCCGCGGCCTTGAGCAGGTTCTCCTGCACCGTCCCTCGGTCCGCGAGCTGGCTCACAACTGCGTTGCAGATGCCGCTGGTCCTGGGGGTGGCTGCTGCAGACGCCGGGCTACCGGCGAGGAGGAGTCCGGCGAAGGCCGCCGGGACCACGAACGCCGCTGCGGCGCGACGGCCGGGTGACGTCCACCGTGTAATGAGGGACGTACGTGCGGACCTCTCGAATCCGGACATGTCTGTGTCTCTTCCGTGGGACGCGCTGATGGCGACGGCCGGGAGGGCGCCGACCGGGGTGGGTAGGTTGGTGATGAATTGCGAGCCGTGGTGGCTGGTGCCGACCTGACCAGGTCGGTTCGTCCGACGTCACCCCTGACCCGAGCCTTGTTGCTCCAAGGATGGTAGATGGGCGGGCTCACTTCCCGCACGAGAATGGAGGAGCCCACAGGTAAGGGGTATGTGGGAAGCTCACAGCTGTGACTTCAGCACGTCGACCTCGCACCCGGGTGAGGCAGGGTCGAAGCCATGCTCGACGAGCCAGCGGATCGCGGTCAGGCTGCGCAGTGACCACCAGGCGCGGATCACATCGAGGTCGACGTCCCCGCCGTAGCCGGCGACGACATCGCTGAGGTGCTCTGGGTGTCCAAGCGTCAGGGTGGCGAGGTCGTACATCGCGTCGCCCCGGCCCGCCTCGGACCAGTCGACCACGCCGGTGATCTCGTCCCCGTCGACGAAGACGTGGGCGACCTGCAGGTCGCCGTGCAGGAACACCGGTGTCCACGGTCGGAGCGCGGCCTCGGCAACCTGGCGGTTGCGCTCGACCAGATCGGCGGGAAGGACGTCGTTCGCAAGGAGCCACGAGCATTCGCTTTCGAGGCTCGATGCCGCCTCGTCGAGGCTCGCCCACGGCCACGGCGGTGGGGGCGCGTCGTGCAGCTTCCGTATCGCTGCACCCGCCGCGGCCCACGCCGCCGGTGATGCCGTCGACGGCTCGCCCAGGCGGCCCAGCGCCGTCCCCGGGAGAGCGGCAAGGGCCAGCACGGGCGGCTTCCGCCACAGGACTGGCGGAGTCGGGATCGGCGCCATCCGCATCGCCTCGACCTCGACGTCGGTGCGCGTCTGGTCAGCGTCGACCTTCAGGAACACCTCGCCGACGCGGAGAGTCGCCCGCTCCTGATGGGCCACGACGACCTCGACCTCTTCCACAGCGGTCAGTGTCGCGCAAGGAGCACGACGTCCCCACCGGTTTGTCGCGTGCGGCGTCGAGCCGGGACACATCCATGAGCACGTGTCTGCTGGCCCCTGGGGTAGTCGAGTGTGCAGTTCGTGCCGGCATG
>DASUQN010000610.1:0-3182 GCA_036280515.1 Intrasporangium sp.
CGACATCAAGCCCGCCAACGTGCTCATCAGCGCATACGGGGCGCCGGGCCTGACCGACTTCGGCATTGCCGGCCGGGGTGCGCGTGACGGCCGTGACGGCGACGGGGCCGAGTCCACCGATGACGTGGGCGTCTCCGTGCCATGGGCAGCGCCCGAGGTGCTCTATGGGCAGAGCAACGGCGACGAGCGGTCCGACGTCTACTCCTTGGCGGCGACGCTGTGGCACCTGCTCGTGGGCCGGTCGCCCTTCGAGGCGCCCGGTGGCGACAACTCCGCCTACGCGTTGATGCCCCGGATCCGCAGCACGCCGCCACCGCCGACGGGCCGCCCGGATGTGCCACCGGGTCTCGAGCGACTGCTGGCCCTGGCGATGGCCAAGGACCCGTCCCGACGCCCCGCGACGGCGCTCGGCCTTGCGCGTGCTCTGCAGGCGGTCGAGCAGCAGCAGCGCCTGGCCCGGACTCCCATCGTCGTCCTCGACGAGCAGGGACACACCACCCTGGTGAGCCAGACCCAGGGGTCGGCGGCGGGGCTGGAGAGCCCGGACGACGATCGCACCCGGATCAAGGCACCGCAGACCGTGATCGCCCAGGCGGACGCGCCGTCGACGTCGCTCGACGCGGACACCCGGCGCCGCCCCGATGGACTCAGCCCATCAGCTCCATCTACGGCGATCGGAGGCAGTCTCGCGCCCGCCCACCCGCCGTTCGGTGCCTCCGCACCGGTGCGTCCCGCGGCGGTGACCGACCCGATGTCGAGCAGTCGCACGGCGCCCCTCGTCCGACACGACAGCGACGACAGCGACGGCCCGACCGTGCGGCGACCGGTGAGCACGGCGTCCATGCAGTCGCAGAGCGAGCCGCAGGCGCCTCCGCCACAGGCCAGTGCGCGACCCGGGCCGGGCCTTCTCTGGGGCCTGGTCGTCGGAGTCGTCGTCCTCCTCGCTGTCGTGGCCTTCCTCCTGCTCCGACCAGAGAGCGCGGGCAGCGGTGCCGACACCGCGGCGCCCAGCCCCACCGTGTCGATGCCCGGCGACGACAGCGCCGTGCTCGACGCGGTCTTCGAAGCGCCCACCCTCGTGGCGGAGTCGGGTGAGGGCTCGGTGACCTACAAGTGGTCCTACCCGCACCCCGCCGAGGGAGACAGCTATCGGCTGTTCGTCGCGCCGATCCAGAGCGAGGTCGTCAAGGCGACCCCGCGAGCTGTCGCGGAGACGACCCTCACCGAGAAGGTGCCGAAGGGGCAGCAGCTCTGCGCCGTCGTCACGGTGAACCGGAGTGGACGGGAGTCGCCTCGGTCTCAGGTCGAGTGCGAGACCGCGCGATAGATCCGGGACAAACCCCACCAAACCGCGGCACTGGGATGCAACTAGACGAAGCACACATTGCACACACGACTTGCATGGACACGAGGCACAGGCACAGGGGGCACGGAGCGTGATTCACAGCAAGGTGACCGTCCTCTTCTGCGGAGAGACGTACCCGGTCTCACCCGATGAGGGACTGACGATCGGGCGGTCCGGGGACGTCGAGATCGACGACAACCCCTACCTGCACCGCACCTTCCTGCGAATCTCACACAATGCGGGTTTCTGGTGGCTCACCAATACCGGATCGACGCTCACCGCAACGGTCGCGGACGAGCAGGGCCTGTTCCAGGCCTTCCTCAACCCCGGCGCCCGGATCCCGCTGGCCATGCACAAGCTCCTCGTCTGGTTCACGGCCGGCCCGACGACGTACGACTTCGAGATCCTCGTTGCGAGCCCGGTGTTCAAGTCGGTCGAGGCAGAGCCGACCACGTCGACCCCAGCAGGCGAGGTCGGTGAGGCGACGGTCGGGCGAGTCAACCTGACGCCGGACCAGAAGCTGCTCATCGTCGCGCTGTGCGAGCCGTTCCTGCGGCGGCGGGAGGCCGGCACGACCCAGATCCCGTCGTCCGCGGCCGCGGCCGAGCGGCTCGGGTGGACGCTCACCCGGTTCAACCGCAAGCTCGACAACGTCTGCCAGAAGCTGGCCGACGCGGGCACCCGCGGCCTGCACGGCGGCGTCGGCCGCGTCGCCTCGAACCGCAAGGCGCGGCTCGTCGAGCACGCACTCTCGACCAAGCTCGTGGTCGAGGACGACCTCGGGCTCATCGACCAGGACGCCACCTCGGACGCCACGTTGGAGGCCGCCGGGGCGGCCGATCGGGGGAAGGCATGAGCACCGCCGCGACCAAGCGACGGATCGGAGTCGTCTCGACAGTCGTCGTGGCCCTCGTGGCCGGGCTGCTCGTCTGGGTGGCCACGCGCTCGGACGGGGAGGTCGTGCGCAAGGCGGACCTCAACGACGGCGGGATCTGGGTCACCAACGCCGACCAGGCCCGTTTCGGTCGGATCAACAAGGCCGCGGGGCAGCTCGATGCCGGGGTGCTCTCCGACGGGACACCCGGGTTGGGTCTCGACGTCTTCCAGGACGGCGCCGCCGTCGTCGGGCTGTCGAAGGCAAGCAACCAGCTGGTGCCGATCAACCCAGCCGAGGGCACGCTCGCCACACCGCACTCGATCGTGCTGCCCAAGGCGGCCCGGGCCACGGGCAACCGGGTCTTCGAGAAGGAGCCGGTGGACCTGCGCGGCGGCACGATCGCCATGATCGACCCGGCCAAGGGGGAGCTGCGCGCCCAGCGCGTCGACAACCGCGGGGGGATCGCCGGGCTGGACCAGCTGCAGACGCAGGCCAAACCGCTCGTCACCGTGGGCGCGAACGCAACGGTCGCGGTCGGTGTCGACGGGACGGCCTACGCCCTGTCAGGCGCCAAGGGCGTCCTCGCGATCCTCAAGCCCTCGGGCCGCCAGTTCGCGAAGCCGGTCCTCGTCAAGCTCGGCTTCGCGACGAAGAGCGCCCAGGTGACGGCTGTAGGCCCGCACTGGGTCGTCTACGACTCCGGCACCGGCATGGTCTACTCCGACCTGCTCGAGCAGCCGGAGCAGCTCTCGGTGGGCCGTGCCGAGGCCGGCAAGCCGGCCTATGCAGCGTTGCAGCAGCCGGGACCGGACAGCGCCGCCGTGCTGGTCCAGGACGAGTCGCAACTCGTCCAGGTCCCGCTCACCGATGAGCCCGCCGGCCCGGGCGTCAAGCTCGTGCAGGGCGGTCCGGGCTCCGGCAGCTCCTCAGACCTCTTCCTCTCCGCGCCGGTCCGCCTCG
>DASUQN010000611.1:0-3569 GCA_036280515.1 Intrasporangium sp.
GACCACCGCGACGGACGCGCGGGCCGGCAGGTCAAGGTCGACGCCGTGCAGCACCTCCGGGCCGTCGGGGTAGGCGAACCGCACGCCCTCGAGACGGACGTTCGCGGGCCCTCGCGGGCTCGTGACGCCGTCCTCGCCCGGGTCGGTGAAGCCGACCCCGTCGAACCGCACGGAGATCGGCCCGCGGGGCAGCGTCACCCCGTCGACGGGATCGGCGACGTCGGCCGGGGTGTCGATGATGCCGATGACGCGGCGCCAGCCGGCGACGGCGTTCTGCAGCTCGTTGAGGATCTCGGTGGCCTGCTGGACCGGCATCGTGAAGAGGTTGACGAGGAAGAGGAAGGCGAGCAGCTCCCCGAGGGTCAACCGCCCGTTGGCCGCAAGGACGGTCCCCACGACAAGGACGACGGCGGTGGTGAGCCCGGAGACGAGCTGGCCGGACGTGAAGGCCATGACGGCACGGGCCTGGGCGCCGATCGCCGCCTTGCGGTGGTTCTCGATGGCGGTGTCGATGCGCGCAGCCGTGCGGTCCTCGACGCCGTAGGCGCGGATCGCCTGGGCGCCGACGACCGCCTCGGAGATGGCACCGAGCATGTCGCCGACCCGCTCGCGCACCTTGGTGTAGCTGCGGCCGACGATTCCCTGGAACGTGCGGATGATGAGGAAGAGCGGCACGAAACAGACCCACACGACCAGGCCGAGCACGGGGCTGTAGACGAGCATGAGGACTGTCGCGAGCGTGATCTGGGCCACGTTGATCATGAGCATCAGGCCGCCGAACTGCACGAACATCGAGATCGTGTCGACGTCGGACGTGACCCGCGAGACGAGCGAGCCGCGCCGCTCCGTGTTCTGCGTCAGCATCGACAGGTCATGGATGTGGCGAAACGCCTTGAGCCGCAACGTTGCCAGCCCACTCTCCGAGGAGCGGAAGAGCCGTACGTTGACGAAATAGGCCGAGAAGGCCGTCACGACGACCCCGCCGAGCGCGAGCGCGATGAAGCGCACGACGACATCGACGTCCGGGCCGCCTGCCGCCAGAATCCCTTCGTCGGTCACGCGCTGGACGACGAACGGCACGAGAACCCGTCCCACGGTCGCGAGGAAAGCGAGCAGCACGGTCACGCCGATGCCCCTGCCCAGCTCGGGCGACAGCTGGACGCCGCGCCGGAGCGTCCCCCACGTCGTCAGGTCCCGGCCCGACGCGATGTCGTGGTGCTCGACGGGTGGCGCGAACCGCATGCTCACCGCGCCACCTCCTCGGCGGCGAGCGCTGCCCGCTCGGCGGCCTCGCGGGCGTACGCCGTGACGAGCCGTTCGTAGCCCGGGCACCGTCCGAGGAGCTCCGCATGCGTCCCGTGGTCCAGGACGCGTCCCTCCTCGACGTAGACGACCTCGTCCGCGAGCAGGATCGTCGCCATCCGGTAGGCCACGACGAGCACCGTCGTGCCGGAGCTGGCCTCACGCAGTCGGGAGAGGATCGCCTGCTCGACAGTTGGATCCACGGCAGACGTCGCGTCATCGAGGATCAGCAACTGCGGGTTGCGGATCAGCGCTCTGGCCAAGGCGATCCGCTGGCGTTGGCCACCGGAGAGGCTGGTGCCTCGCTCGCCCACGCGGGTGTCGAGCTGCCCCGCCAGACGTCCGACGAAGGCCGCTCCCTGGGCCACCTCGAGGGCGCGCCACACCGCGCCGTCATCGTGGTCGGCGCCGAGGGTGACGTTGCTCCGGACGGTGTCGTCGAACATGAACGTCTGCTGCGCGACGAGGGCCGCGACCTCGGAGACGCCGCCGCGCCGCACCTGACGGAGGTCGACGTCGTCGATGAGCACGGCCCCTGAGTCGGGGTCGACGAGCCGCATGAGCAGGTTCGTCAGGGTGGACTTGCCGCTGCCCGTGGGACCGACGAGGGCGATCGTCGAGCCGGCCGGTATGTCGAGGGTCATCCCGACGACGGCCGGGTTGATGCCCAGCTCTCCCACCTCGGTCTCGATCTCGTAGGCGTAGGACAGGTCCTCCGTCGTGACCCCGCTGGCGCGGCCGCGGGGCAGCGCCCGGTCGCCGTACCGCAGGCCGCCGCTGGCATCGAGCACCGCGGAGATCCGCCGCCAGCCGACGACGGCCCGGGGCAGCTCGGCGAGCACCCACCCGAGAGCACGGACGGGGAAGGCGGTGATCGAGAACAGGTAGGCGATCTGGGTCACCTCCGCCGCCGAGAGCTCGCCGGCCCGCACCCGCAGGGTGCCGATCAGCAGGACGGCGAGCGTGCCGAGTGTGGGAATCGCCTCGATCGCCGGATCGAACCGGCCTCGCGTCCGGCCCACCTCGATGTTGGCGTCGCGCAGCTCGTTCGTCACCGTGCGGAACCGGTCTGTCTCGTGGTCCTCCCGACCGAGCGACTTGACGATGAGGGCGGCCTCGAAGCCCTCATGGGCCACCTCGGACACGTCCGCGCGCAGTTGCTGGGCCCGCGTCACCCGGGGAGACATCGCCCGCTGGAAGGCCACGTTGGCAACGAAGAGCATGGGGAAGACGGTCAGGCCGACGATGGCGAGGAACGGGTCGACGACGACCATCTGGACGATGCCGAAGACGAGCATGACGAGGACTCCGATCGCCATCGGCAGCGGGGCGAAGACGTTCCACGTCGCCTCGACGTCCGCGTTGGCGTTCGACAGCAGCTGTCCCGAGGGATGACGGTGGTGCCAGCTGAGGGGCAGCCGGAGGTACTGCCGTGTGACGTCGCGCCGGTACCTCGCGCCCAGGTTGTACATGGCGATGCCACCGGCCAGGCGCCGCCCGATCACACCGATCACCGTGACGAGGACGACAGCGGCCAGCACCCCGCCGATGAACCACAGCTGGCTCGCCGTGACGTGGCGAGCCTGGATGGCGGGACCCACGGCTTCGTCGACGACCCAGCCGATGGCCCAGGCCATGAGGCCCGTCATGATGCCGTAGACGGTGGCCCCGAGGACGGCGAGCGCGAACCAGCGCGGCTCCCCGGCGATGCCGCGCCGAATGACGGCCAAGCCGTCCCGGATGGTCGACGGGGCGCCTGGCTCCGGCGGACCTGCGGCCGGACTGCTCACGGGTGCGACTCCCCGGCGACATCTCCGACAACTCCGACATTCCTCGGGGCCGGCACCCAGTACCGGCGGCTCGTTCCGCGAACGTCCTCGAGCACGCCGCCGTTCGCCTCGATCGTGCGAGCGGAGGCGACGTTGTCGTCCTCGCAGGTCACGAGGGCGGGGTCTATACCGAGGCGTGCGGCCATGCCCAGTGCGAGGCGCAGGGCGGCCGTGGCGACCCCTCGCCGACGGGCACTCGGCCGGACCGCGTATCCGATGTGCCCGCCGACGACGAGGAGCGAGTCAGTGAGCCGGTGGCGCACCGTGATGGTCCCGGCGAGCCGGTCGTCGTCGAGGATCCAGCGGTACGAAGCAGGGACCCAGCCCTCCGGGAGCTGGGTTCCGGGCACCTCGTACGAGGCGAGCAGGTCCGCCCAGGCCTCGAGTCCGCCGGGCCGCTCGAGCTCGGCTCGATCGTCCGACCGGTAGGCCGAGCCG
>DASUQN010000612.1:0-7017 GCA_036280515.1 Intrasporangium sp.
CTGCGAGTTGGTCTGTCCGTGCCCGATCGGGATGGGCACGTCCCGAACTGCATCCGCGCGAGAGGCCGGGCGCAGGAAGCCCTCACGAGGGACAGCGGCGAAGGCCTTGCCCACGGCATCGCGTGACAGGCGCACCCCCCGATTCAAACAGCCCGCCCCACGTGGCACCACCCACGGAGCACGCACCGAGAGGTGACCATGGATGAGCGACGACCGCTCCGAGAGCCACGTCACGGTGCTGGACCCGCCTCCCGCGGGCGTGCGATGACGTGAATGAGCGTCCCCAGCCGACGGTAGGGGTCGGTCCGGCCGAGCCGTTCCTCCACCTCGACGATCCGGGTCAGCTCCTCCGGTGGGGGAACGGGCGTATCCACGCCGACGTCGTCGGAGGCGACTCGGATCCCGTACCACTGCTCGACCCGCAGTCCCTCGCGCTCGAACGTCGCCACGAGCTGATCCAGGCGGTCGGCTCGCGCACGCACGCCGATCTCGTTGACGTAGCGGGCGTCCGTTCCGTCCGAGAAGGCGCGCTCCTGCTCGTCCAGCACGTCCAGCGCAGCCGTCCACTCATGTCGCATGGACGGTCGCCAGGCAAGTGCGTCAGCGTTCCGGGCGACGACGGAGACGAGCGCCCCGGGTACAGCGCAGCGGGCCAGCTCCGCGACGGCCGGGCCGGGCTCGGGGAGGTACATCAGGACGCCATGACACATGACGACGTCGTATGCCGCTGGGCTCGTCAGGTGCGACAGCGCGGTGACGTCGCCGTCGAGGAGCGTCACGCGCTCCCGCGCGTCGTCCTCGAGAGCCGCGGCTGCCCTTGCGAAGGCCGCCCGCATCTGGGGACTGGGCTCGACGGCGGTGACGACGTGGCCGAGACGGGCCAGACGGAGGGCCTGCGTGCCCTGCCCGGCGCCGACGTCGAGGACGCGAAGCGGCCCCTCCGAGGTCGGCAGATGCGCGTCGAGCTGGCGGGCGACGAGCTGCTGGCGGACGACGTTGCGCAGGTTGTCCAGGCGCTCGAGCCAAGGGGCCAGACCCGTGCTGAAGCCCGCAGCCGCGAGGTCTTCCGGCGGGTCGTCACGCATGATGGTGACCGTATCCGAGGGCCGCAGGCCGAGCCAGCGAGGAAGCCACCGCCAGCTGCACATCGGTCGTGTCCAGGCCCCCATGCTCGATGCCGGCTCGATAGGGTCGGACGGTGACCGACGACGTGCTCACCCCTGACCAGATCCAGGCCGTCCGTGATCGAGTCGCTGCGCTCATGCCCCAGGTGCGCGCCGACCTCGAGGCCCTCGTGCGCATCCCCAGCGTCTCGGCGGCCAGCTTCGACCAGTCCGTCGTCGCCCGCAGCGCCGAGGCCGTGGCCGAGCTGCTCCGAGGGGAGGGTCTCGACGTGGAGGTCGTCGTCGAGGGTGGTCGCCCCGCGGTGATCGGCCACATCGACGGACCCGAGGGTGCACCGACTGTCACGCTGTACGCCCACCATGACGTGCAACCCCCGGGCGACGACGCGGACTGGGACAGTGCACCTTTCGAGCCGACCGAGCGCGAAGGGCGCCTCTACGGCCGTGGTGCCGCCGACGACAAGGCCGGGATCCTGGCGCATGTCGCCGCCCTGCGAGCCCATCGCGACCACGTGCCGGTCGGTGTCACGGTCTTCGTCGAGGGAGAGGAGGAGTCGGGCTCGCCCTCGCTGCCGGCCATCCTTGCCAAACACGGTGACCGACTCGCTGCCGACGCGATCGTCATCGCCGACTCGGCCAACTGGGGCATCGGCACGCCGGCGCTGACCACGACGCTGCGCGGCGGGGTTCGCGCGGTGGTCCGGGTCCAGACGCTCGACCACTCCGTGCACTCGGGCATGTTCGGTGGTGCGGCTCCGGACGCCGTGACGGCTCTGGTCAGGCTCTTGGCCACGCTGCACGACGACGATGGCAACGTCGCGGTGCAGGGCCTCGACGAGGGCGTCGCAGCCGAGCTCGACTACGACGAGGCGCGGTTCCGCGCCGAGTCCGGCCTGCTTGACGGCGTCGGGCTCATCGGCTCCGGCGCGATCCTGTCCCGACTGTGGACCAAACCGTCCATCACGACGATCGGCATCGATGCGACGTCGATGGAGAAGGCCTCCAACACCCTCGCGGCACGGGCCGCCGCCAAGATCTCCATGCGGATCGCGCCGACCCAGGACCCCAAGAAGGCGTTCGAGCTGCTGCAGGCACACCTCGAGGAGCACGCTCCGTGGGGCGCCAGGGTGTCCGTGGAGCTCACGGAGAGCGGGGCTGGCTTCGCGGCCCAGGCGGACGGCCCGATCTACGACCAGGCCCGCGCCTCGTTCCGCGACGCCTGGGACGTCGACCCGGTCGACATGGGGGTCGGCGGGTCGATCCCGTTCATCTCGGACTTCGCGGCGCGATTCCCTGAGGCGGCGATCCTCGTCACGGGGGTCGAGGACCCGGACAGCCGGGCGCACGGCGCGAACGAGTCGCTCCACCTCGGGGAGTTCGCCCGGGTGTGCGAGGCGGAGGCGATCTTCCTGGCGCGCCTCGGCGCCATGGGGTCCTGAGGGATCTCAGATTCCGTGCCCCCAGTAGACCTGGAGCACCGTATGTGTACGATTCGGATCAACTGTCCGGTTGCGATGCCCTTTCGAAGGGGTGCATCGCCAAGTTGCGATGATGCGTGGGACACGGGAGGCCGCGGTTGAGTCAAGAGCCTGGGCCCCCGGCACGCCCCGTGGGTCCGTACGAGAAAAGCCTCCGGGCAGGCCCCCCATCTGGTCCGTCCGCGACGCAGGGCATGACGGGTCGCTCCGGCGGACGCCATCGGGCGCCGTCAACGGGTCCCAGCCCCAAGGTCAAGCTCGTCGCGTTCGTGCTCGTCCCTGTCCTGCTGCTCACGCTCGGTGCGTATCTGCTCTTCAGGCCCGAGGGCGGGTCCGGTGCGACCGTCGCGTGCGGCGAAGAGAGGGTGCCCCTGACCATCTCCGCGTCGCCCGCACTCGCGCCCATGCTCACCAAGGCCGCGGCCGCATTCGACGAGGGCACGGCCTCCTGGGTCGATGGGCGGTGCAGCACGACGACCATCGTTCCAGCGGAGCCCAATGCCTTCGCGGACACGCTGCGCGCGTCGCTGGAGGCCGGTGGAGGGGCGAACGCGGCGACCGCGTGGGTGCCCGATGCAAGCATCTGGCGTGAGGTTCTCGGCCGCCGACCCGAGCTGTCGACGGCACTGCCGCGCACCTTCCCGGTCGTTGCCGTCAGCCCCGCCGTCATCGCGGCACCCCGGGCGATGGCCGAGGCGATGGGCTGGCCCGAGACCCAGCCCAGCTGGGCCGAGCTGCTCGATCTCGCCAAGAACCCCGAGGGCTGGGGCGCCAAGGGGCATCCGGAGTGGGGACGGGTACGCATCGGCTGGCAGGACCCGCTTCGCGACGCAGCGAGCCTGACCTCGATGATGAGCTTGACGGAATGGGCCACCGACGGTGCCGAGACCGTGGACGACGTGCGGCGGGGTCTGCTGTCGGCGCACAGCGCCCTGGCGAGCCTGAACACCGAGCAGAAGAAGGTCCTGGCCGGGCTGACGGACACCAAGACCACGCCCGAGGACGCCACGAAGCAAGCGATGCTCTTTCCGACCAGCGAGCGCGAGGTGCTGCGGTACAACGCGACGAAGCCACGCATCCCGCTCGTCGCCCTGTACCCGACGGACGGGGTCCACCCGAACGAGGTCCCGTTGATCACGGTGAACGCCGACTGGGTGACGGATCAGCAGCGGGCCGCGCTGGATCGCTTCGCGGTCTTCCTCGTCACTGGCGCGGAGAACAAGCTCCTCGCCGCCGATGGGTGGCGTACGCCCCGTCTGCAGACGGAGGCGGACACCGCACAGGGAGTGGTGGCATCCGAGCCGCGATTCACGCCGTCCGGCCCCAATGCCTGGTCGCTCGCGCAGGCGCTCCAGGGATGGACCGCTCTCGACCGTCAGGGCTCGGTCCTCGTCGTCCTCGACACGTCCGGGTCGATGAACGAGCGTGTCGCAGCGGCAGGCAACGCAACCCGTCTCGACCTGGCCAAGGAGGCCATCGCGGACTCGTTGCCCTTGTTCTCGGACCGCACCAACATCGGCCTCTGGACATTCTCACGTCAGGACAGCCGAGCCGATCACACGGTGGTCCTCGATCTGGGGCCGCCATCACGCAACGTCGGAGGCGTGACGGCGGTGCAGTCGCTGCAGAAGTCGTTGGCCGGTCTGCGCGCGGACGGAGCCACGGGGCTGTACGACACCGTCATCGCCGCGGCCGCGGCGGCTCAGAATGCCTGGCGAGAGGGCAACAACACCATCGTCCTGATCAGCGACGGCAAGAACGAGGACCCCGGGAGCGCCTCGCTCGAGCAGGTGCTGGCCAAGCTCGAGCCCCTCGCGGGCACCGAGCGGCCAGTCCGGATCCTCAGCATCGCCCTCGGTGGCGAGGCCGATGCGGTCACGCTGCGCCGGCTCGCCGACGCTGCCAAGGGTGAGTCCTACGTCGCCCGTGAGGCCCAGGACCTCGGCAAGGTGTTCCTGGCCGCCCTGACTGACTGAGTGCTCCGTCGGGCGCCTTCCCGCGTGCCATGGCCTGACCGGGCCGGATCTGACGGGGTGGTCAGGCGGACGGGGTGACGTTGCCCCGGTAGATGCCCTCACGCAGCTCGAGTGCGTAGGCGTCGACGTCCGGCATGCGCAGGTCCCGGGCCACCGCGACCTCGGCGTCGATGTCGTAGGGCACGCGGACGAAGTTGACCGAGAACGACTCCGGTACGACGGAGCCCACGACCCCCTCGACGATCACGTAGGGAGCGCTCGGTGCGTCCAGGTGGTTGCCGACGGCTCCGGCGTTGAACAGCATGAGGCCGTCGTCGGCTGCGAGGTAGGTGCCGTGGATGTCGCCGTAAGCGACGACGTCCGGTGTCGTGTCCTGCGGCCATGCCCCGGCGCGGAACTCGCCGGTGAATGGGGTGTTGCTGAACATGCCGAGGAACTCCTCCCGCGTGTGCTGCACCCGGACGCGGACGAACTCACTGGTCTGCGACGCATGGAAGAACCGGATTCGCCTACCGCTCATGACGAGCTCGTGGGTGTTCGGCAGGGCTGCGAGCCAGCGGATGTCGTCGTCGGTCAGCTCGTCGCGCGCCCACTGCCCTCCCTCGAAGGGCTGGACGGCATCGCGGGCGATGAAGCTGTCCCAGTTCCCGCGGACGGTCACCTCACAGGTCTCGCGGGTCCGCTTGATCGCCTCCGAGCCGCGCGGTCCCTTGCCGATCACGTCACCGAGGTTGAGGATCCGGGTGATGCCCCGTGCCTCGATGTCGGCCAGGACAGCCTCGAGCGCGGTGACGTTGCCGTGGACGTCCGAGATGACGGCGACCCTGTCCATCCGGCTGTGCCGCTCCCTGCTCGGATCTGCCACCCGGTCAGTCCTTGTGGGTGGTGCCGGGCAGCGCGAGCATGCGGTCGAGCGCGACTCGGGCGTCGGCGGCCACCTGCGAGTCGACCTTGATCGGGTTGACCACCCTGCCCTCGACGAGGGACTCGAGTGCCCACACGAGATGAGGCAGGTCGATCCGGTTCATCGTCGAGCAGTAGCAGACGTTCTTCTCGAGGAAGGCGATCCGCTGCCCCGGGAACTGCTGGGCGAGCCGCTTGACGAGGTTGAGCTCGGTTCCGACGACCCAGGACGTGCCGTCCGGGGCGGCGGCGATGGTGTTGATGATCTTCTCGGTCGAGCCGACCTCGTCGGCGAGCTCGACCACCTCGTAGCGGCACTCGGGGTGGACGATGACCTTGACGCCCGGGATGTCCCGGCGCGCCGTCTCCACCGCGTCGACGCTGAAACGGCCGTGCACGGAGCAGTGTCCGCGCCAGAGGACCATCCGCGCGCCGGCGAGCTGCTCCGGCGTGAGTCCGCCGCTGGGACGGTGCGGGTCCCAGACGACGCAGTCGTCGAGGGAGAGGCCGAGCTCGCGGACGGCGGTGTTACGGCCCAGGTGCTGGTCGGGCAGGAAGAGGACCTTGCCGTCGCCGTCCACGCCGCCGACCTGGTCGAAGGCCCATGCGAGGGCGGTCCGGGCGTTGGAGCTCGTGCACACCGTGCCGCCGTGCCGGCCGGTGAACGCCTTGATCGCGGCCGACGAGTTCATGTAGGTGACCGGGACCGTCTGCCCCGCGACCCCCGCTGCCTCGAGCTGCTCCCACGCGTCCTCGACCTGGGCGATCGCCGCCATGTCCGCCATCGAGCAGCCGGCCGCGAGGTCGGGCAGGATCACCGTCTGCTCGTCGCTCGTCAGGATGTCGGCGGACTCGGCCATGAAGTGGACGCCGCAGAAGACGATGGAGGGCGCGTGCGGTCGGGCGGCCGCCTCACGGGCGAGCTTGAACGAGTCGCCCGTCACGTCGGCGAACTGGATCACCTCGTCGCGCTGGTAGTGGTGCCCGAGGACGAACACCTGGTCGCCGAGGGCCGCCTTGGCCGCCCGCGCGCGCTCGACGAGGCCGGGGTCCGAGGGGGCGGGCAGGTCGCCAGGGCACTCCACCCCGCGCTCGGTGTGCAGCTCGGTGCCCTGGCCGAGCACGAGGAGGGGCAGCGGGGCTGGGGCCGTCGTCATGCACAGATCGTATGCCGCTGGGCCCGGCTCCCAGCCTCACCCCCCGGGTCCGCATGTGCTGGGCACTACCCTCGGGAGGATGAGTCGGATCTTCACCACCAGCTTCGCCTCGGTGTACCCCCACTACGTGACGAAGGTCGAGAGGAAGGGGCGTACGAAGAACGAGCTGGACGAGGTGATCGAGTGGCTGACCGGTTTCGACGAGTCGGAGCTCGGTGGTCACCTGGCCGCGGGCACGACCTTCGAGGACTTCTTCGCCGAGGCCCGGCTCAACCCCCAGGCGTCGCTGATCAGGGGCGTCGTGTGCGGAGTGCGTGTCGAGGAGATCGACGATCCGCTCATGCAGAAGATCCGCTACCTGGACAAGCTAGTCGACGAG
>DASUQN010000613.1:0-3281 GCA_036280515.1 Intrasporangium sp.
GATTGCCTTGGCTGCCGCGACGCCCGCGATCCCGGCCGGACCGTTGAGCCACGCAGCACCAGCAACGAGGACGACGACCGCAATCGCGGCGGCGACGGCCAGGCGCAAGGTGCGCTCGTGGTCCAGGACCGCGAGCGACGCGCCTTGGTAGACCATGTACGCCACCGACACGACGGTGATGAGCCCGAGCGAGACCGACATCGAGCGCTCCGGGAAGCCCGGCGCCATGACGCGGACGAGCCAGGGCCCGAGGAGCGCGACGCCCGCTGCACCGACACCGACGACGACGACGAGTGACGTGCCGGTCCGGGCGGTCCAGCGCCAGCGGTCCTCCACCGGGTGCGACAGGACGAGCGGACCCCAGGCGTTGAAGAGCGCGACCGCGAGCACGAAGGGCATGTTGGCCAGCTGGAGCGCGACCTGGTAGGCGCCCGCCGCGGCCTGACCCAGGAACACGTTGACGAGCAGGACGTCACCCATCAGCAGCACGAGCATCGCCAGCGCCTGGGGCAGGAGCGGGGCGGCGAGCCGGACTCCCGCTCGCGTCCTCTTGCGGGCAGCCGTCGGCAGCAGAGGTCGTCCGATGGCGATGGCCGCGACGGCCGCCACGACGAGCGCTGCTGTGTAGGCGGTGAGGTAGGTCAGGCCCGCGCGGTCTTCCCGGGCGGCGAGCAGCCCCGCCAGGTGGGCGAGGACCGTGGCGGCGACGGCGAGGACGAGGAACTCATAGGGTCGCAGCCTGGCTCGCGACAAGGACTGCCCGGCCACGACGGTGGTCAGGGCGGCCGACGCGACGACCACGAGGACCCATTCCCGGAGGTCGACCCAGCCGGCTGCGGCAAGGACGGTACCGACGATGATCCCGGCGACGGCCAAGCCCAGGGCGAGGAGCGTCATGGTTCCGGCGAGCGCCCGGCCGGCGGTGGGACCATCGGCACCGCGGTGGTACTCCCGGAGGATCACCTGCGGCAGTCCCGCCGCCGCGATCGTGCCGACCATCTGGATCACGACGAGCGCCGTGGCGACCTTGCCGTACTCCGCGTCGCCGAGCAGCCGCGTCGCGAAGGGCAGGATGAGCAGGATGCCGAGGCCCTGCAGGGCCGTGCCGACGAGATAGACGACCGAGTGCGAGCCGAGCGGTCCCAGGGTCGCGCCCCGCGCCGGCGTTGCCGACACCCCGTCGCTCTGCCCAGTCACATGCCGAACCTATCGACCCGACCTGACCTCGGGCGTCCCGACACCGCCGTGATGGGGTTTGCCGGGGTGGCAGGAGCGGGACACGATGGGTCATGGTCAGGCGGGGCCGGTCGTGGCGGGGCCGGCTCCTGCTCGTTCTCCTCCTCGTGGCTCTGGTGATCGGTGTGGCGATCGGCGTGATGGCCGGGATGCAGCGTCGGCTCATCTACTTCCCGGACGAATCACCTGTTCCTCCCGCAGGCCGGGTCGTCGACGGAGCCCGTGACGTCACCCTGCACACGTCGGACGGGCTCGACCTCGATGCCTGGTTCGTTCCGCCCGACGAGTCCGCTGACCTCGACCTCGCCGTGCTGGTCGCGCCGGGCAACGGCGGCAACCGCGCTGGCCGGGCGGACCTGGCGAGAGAGCTGAGCCGACGCGGCCTGGCCGTGCTGCTCATGGACTACCGGGGGTATGGCGGCAACCCGGGCTCTCCGGACGAGCAGGGACTCATCGCGGACGCCGTCGCCGGCGGGGAGGCGCTGAAGGAGCTGGGCTACGCACCGGGGCGGACGATCTACTTCGGGGAGTCGTTGGGGACCGGCGTGGTCGCCGCTCTCCAGGCACGGACACCTCCCGCCGGCCTCGTGCTTCGGTCCCCGTTCACCGAGCTCGCTGACGTCGGGACCCATCACTACCCCTGGCTACCGGTGCGGCTGCTGCTGAGGGACCGGTTCGAGGTCGTCGCACACCTGACGCGCAGCGCCGTCCCGACGACGGTGATCTACGGGGACCGCGATTCCATCGTGCCGACGGAGCTGAGCGCCCGGGTGGCCGACACGGCGCCGGCCCTTGTCGAGCGGATCGTGCTTCCGGGGGCGGACCACAACGACCCGGTCATGTTCGGTCCACCCGTCGCTGACGCGGTTCTGCGCCTGGCGCGCCAGGTGGCCTGACCTCCGCGCCGCGCAGCAGCAGCGTGACCGTGCCGTCTTCCCACCCTTCACGCGCCTGCCCGTGCTGGAGCACCTCTCCGAGGTACGCACCGAGGAGCAGACCGGACAGCGCCCCCGGATCCACTCTCGGGTCGAGAGCGCCACTGTCGATGTCGGACCGGATGTCCGCTCGCAGGGAGTCCAACCGGTCCCGCAGGGCGCGCCGGAGCGCCCCGGTGAACTCAGGGTCGGTATCGGCGATCAACGCGGCCGTTCCTCCGGCTCCCAGTCGGTCCTCGACCAGGCGACGCACCTGCGCCAGGACCCACCTGAGCTTCTCCTCCACAGGTAGGTCCGGCGCCGGGGTCGACACCTCGACGAGCTGGTCGAGGGCCGCCGCGATGAGCGCCCGACGATCCGGGAACCGCCGGTAGATGGTCGTGCGCGCCACGCCGGATCGAGCCGACACCGCGTCGATGGTGAGGGCACTCGGACCCTTGCTCCGGAGCAGGTCGAGCGCGGCACCGAGGATGCGCTCGCCGACTGCCGGGTTCCGGGGGCGGCCGCGGCCTTGGTGCATCGTCGATCCTTCCGGAATAGTCTGACGCCAAATTACGCTACATCAAATGTAGCGATATTTCACCGCAGATCGACAAGCACGAGGAGTAACCCATGACCATCGACCCGCTCGTTGCCGGAGCCCTGCTCATCCTGTTCGTGACCTTCTGGTTCGTCGCAGGTGTCGTGGACGGCACGAGGCCCGAACCGATGGAGGCGCGCGCTGCGTCATCTGAGCCGAGCCACCAGCCGAACCACGAGCGGGAGCTCGCGCACCACTGACGCTCCTCGGGCCAACGCCCGGATCTGCGCGGCCCGTGAGAAGGTGCTGTCGTGCCCGAGCGACACGAGGTCGACCGCCTGTCGGAGCGTCCGCGCGTCGTCGTCCGCGGAGGCGGATCGATCGGGCAGCGCCACGCGCGGGTCCTCGCGCTCCTCGGCGCGGACGTCGCACTCTGGCCCGTCCGGCCGCGCCCCGAGCCTTCCCCCCAGCCAACCTCGAGTGGCCCCGCCATCCACAGGCTCGACGACTCCTCGGGGCCGGCTGCACTGCGCACTGCCCATCTCGTGGTCGTGGCGACGGACACGGGCCGACACGTGGCCGACGCCATC
>DASUQN010000614.1:0-3294 GCA_036280515.1 Intrasporangium sp.
CAGGGCGCCAACGTCACCGGTCCCGTCACCGACGCGCGCGGCTCCATCATCGGAGTCACGGCCAAGTCGGTCGACGAGAAGGGCCGGACCACGGGGGAGACCCACGAGTACCGGGCACCGCTCGTCGTGGCGGCCGACGGCAACTCCTCGCGGCTCTCGCTGGCCATGGGTCGGGAGAAGCGCGACGACCGGCCCATGGGCGTCGCCGTCCGGACGTACTACACGAGCCCGCGCACCGATGACGACTACCTCGAGTCCTGGCTCGAGCTGTGGGCCAAGGACCCGTCCGGCAAGGACGTCCTCCTGCCCGGCTACGGCTGGATCTTCGGTGTCGGCGACGGCACGAGCAACGTCGGCCTCGGCATCCTCAACACCTCCAAGGCCTTCGGCAACGTCGACTACAAGGACGTCATGCGTCGCTGGGTCGCGACGATGCCGGAGGAGTGGACCTACAACGACGAGACGATGACGCAGCCGATCCGCGGCGCCGCGCTGCCGATGGGCTTCAACCGGCAGCCGCACTATGCCGACGGGCTGCTGCTCGTCGGTGACTCCGGCGGCATGGTCAACCCGTTCAACGGCGAGGGCATCGCCTACGCGATGGAGTCGGGCCGGACGGCGGCCGAGGTCGTTGCGCACGCCTTCGCGCGAGCCGACGCCGCGAGCCGGGAGCGCGTCCTCCGGTCCTACAACACGCGGATGAAGCAGGACCTCGGGGGTTACTACACGCTGGGCCGGCACTTCGCGACGATCATCGGACACCCGGACGTCATGCGGGTCATCACGAGGTACGGGCTGCCGCGCACGACGTTGATGAAGTTCATGCTCAAGACCATGGCCAACCTGGCCGAGCCGGGCGGCAGGGGCGCGAGCGACCGCCTCATCAACGCCCTGTCGAAGATCACTCCAGACGCATGAACACCACTGTGTCGTATGCCGCTGGGCTCGCTTCCCGAGAGCCCCTCACGTCGCGTCGGAGGTCGGCCTTGTGACCCTGAGCACAATCGTCGGCGACGCCCATAGGATGGGTGCGCCGTACACCGTCAGCCACCGTTGCCACTGTTGCCAGGACCGAAAGGCAAGTGACCGAGGATGAACCCGTACGTCCCGATCCTGTTCATGCTGGGGCTCGGCTTCGCATTCGCAGCGTTGTCCGTCGGGACCTCGCTCGTCGTCGGGCCGAAGCGCTACAACCGCGCCAAGCTCGAGGCGTACGAGTGCGGCATCCAGCCGTCGCCGCACCCCACCGGTGGCGGCCGTGTGCCGATCAAGTACTACCTGACCGCGATGCTCTTCATCATCTTCGACATCGAGGCGGTGTTCCTCTATCCGTTCGCCGTCGCCTTCAACCAGCTCGGCCTCTTCGCGCTCGTCGAGATGGTCCTGTTCATCCTCGCCGTCTTCGTCGCCTACGCCTACGTGTGGCGGCGCGGCGGCCTGGAATGGGACTGAGAGCACAGAGGACATAGGAGAGAAACCATGGGCATCGAAGAGAAGCTCCCGGCCGGATTCGCGCTCTCGACCCTCGAAGGGCTCGCCGGCTACATGCGCAAGGCGTCGATGTGGCCGGTGACGTTCGGGCTCGCGTGCTGCGCGATCGAGATGATGGCCGTCGGCACGCCGGACTACGACATCGCCCGCTTCGGGATGGAGCGGTTCTCGGCGACGCCGCGGCAGGCTGACCTCATGTTCGTGGCCGGTCGGGTGAGCCAGAAGATGGCCCCGGTCGTCCGCCAGGTCTACGACCAGATGGCCAACCCGAAGTGGGTCATCTCCATGGGCGTCTGCGCGAGCTCCGGCGGCATGTTCAACAACTACGCCATCGTCCAGGGCGTCGACCACATCATCCCGGTCGACATCTACCTGCCCGGCTGTCCGCCCCGGCCGCAGATGCTCCTCAACGCGATCATCGAGCTGCACAAGCAGGTCGAGAGCATGCCCCTCGGCGTCAACCGGGAGAAGGCCGCCCGGGCTGCCGAGGAGGCGGCGCTGCAGGCGACGCCGACGCACCAGATGAAGGGGCTGTTGGCATGAGTGACGACACGACCAGGAGCGAGGTCGTCAAGAACCCGGAGAAGACGCAGGAGAGCGGCCTGACGCCCGGCGAGATCGAGCTCTCGCGGGCCGACTCCGCCGCTGTGGAGCCCGGCGAGACCACGCCCAAGGTGGTCGGCTACCGCCAGGGCATGTTCGGTCCGACGCAGGGCGGCGACACGTCCGGCTACGGCCTGCTTCGTCGGCCCATCCTCGTCGCCGGCGCGACCGCCCGTCCCTACGGCGGCTACTTCGACGAGGTCGCCGACTCCCTCGAGCGGGCGCTCGTCGGCGGGACCGCGTCGTTCGCCGAAGCGGTCGCGGCGGTCGTCGTCGACCGCGGCGAGATGACGATCAACGTCAACCGTGAGCACCTGCCGGCCGTGGCACGCGTCCTGCGCGACGACCCGGCCCTGCGCTTCGAGATCTGCGCCGGTGTGTCCGGGGTGCACTACCCCGACCGCGCGGGCGAAGAGCTGCACGCGGTCTACCACCTGTTGTCGATCACCAACGGCGGCAGGCGGGTTCGTCTCGAGGTGTCGTGCCCGGACGACGACCCGCACATCCCGTCCATCGTCGACACCTACCCGGCCAACGACTGGCACGAGCGCGAGACGTGGGACATGTTCGGGATCATCTTCGACGGCCACCCGGCCCTGACCCGGATCCTCATGCCCGACGACTGGCCGGGCCACCCCCAGCGCAAGGACTACCCCCTCGGCGGCATCCCGGTCGAGTACAAGGGCGCGACCATCCCGCCGCCGGACCAGCGGAGGTCGTACACCTGATGAGCACCAACACCGAGAGCACGAACACCGAGAACATCAACGCCGACGACGACACGGTCCACGGCACCAGCCCCGGGCTCGACCCGCGGATGGGCGGCGACCCCTATGCGACGACGGCTGCCGACGAGGCGGCCGCGGGAGACGCGCCGGTCTTCAACGTGTCCGGTGGCGACTGGGCCGGCCTCGTCGACGAGGCCACCGCCCTGCACGAGGAGCGGATCGTCGTCAACATGGGTCCGCAGCACCCGTCGACGCACGGCGTCCTGCGGCTCATCCTCGAGCTCGACGGCGAGACGGTCACCGAGGCCCGCGCGGGCATCGGCTACCTCCACACCGGGATCGAGAAGAACATGGAGTTCCGCACCTGGGTGCAGGGCGTCACGTTCTGCACCCGGATGGACTACCTGACGCCGATGTTCCAGGAGACGGCGTACTGCCTCGCGATCGAGAAGCTGCTCGGGATCACCGACGA
>DASUQN010000615.1:0-2183 GCA_036280515.1 Intrasporangium sp.
AATGGCTGGGTGCGCGCGAACCACGACGGTGACCGGGTCGAGGCAGCCCTCACCCGCCTTCGCGAGCTGGGCGAGCGGATCACCCCCGCCCGGCAGGCCGTCCTCCGCGTCATCGACAATGCCGACCGGGCGGACGAGCACCTGTCGGCCGAGCACATCGGCGAGCGCGTTGCGACCCTCGAGCCGTCGGTCCACCGGGCGACGGTCTATCGCACACTCACCGCCCTGACCGGGGCCGGAGTCCTCACGCACGCGCACCTCGGGGGGACCGGCACGGTCTACCACCTCGCCACCCCCGGAAGCGAGGCTGCGCTGGGACCGAGCCCAGCGGCATACGGCAGGGAGGTCAGCGAGCCACACGCCCACGGCCACACCCACGTGCAGTGTGTCGTCTGTGGTCGAGTGCAGGACGCGCCGCCCGGCGTGCTGGACCAGGCGGCTCGCGCGCTGCGCGCGGATCTCGGGTTCGAGCTCGACACGAGCCATGCGGCGCTGCTCGGGAGGTGCGCCGAATGTGCCGGTCCCTCCTAGGTTCGCCGCTGCCGTCGCCGTGCTCGACGTGCAGCCCGGCGACACCGTCCTGGAGGTGGGCGGGGGGACAGGGGTCTTCGCCGGGCAGCCCAGTCAGGGGTCGACGACCGACGTCCTCATGGGACGGCTCGAGTCGGGGAGACCGGTCCGGCGATGACGGAAGCGAGGCTCGACAGGGCATCGAGGCGGGCGCGGTAGTACACCCAGACGCCCCTCTTGTCCCGGTCGATCAGCCCGGCCTGGTGCAGGACCTTGAGGTGGTGGCTGATCGTCGGCTGCGAGAGGTCGAAGGCGTCGTTGAGGTCGCAGACGCAAACCTCGTCGTCCCGCGAGGCGAGCATCGACATGAGGCGCAGGCGCACCGGGTCGGCGAGCGCCTTGAGCAGTGGCGCCAAGGTCTCGGCCTGATCCTGCGTCAGGGCGCCCTCCACCAGAGGTGCGCAGCAGGCGGCGGCTGACGGCGGTGTTGCCGGTGAGCGCGATGACACCGGAGTCAGCGTGAGGGGGGTACTGGCCATGTCCAACATATTGACAAACATCAATGTCCGATGCAATCTGTGACGCAGACATAGACAACCGTCAATGTCCTGATCAGAGGAGAACCCATGTCCCGAGTCCAGCTGGCCCTCAACGTCGACAACCTCGACGAGTCGATCGCCTTCTACAGCAAACTGTTCCGCGTCGAGCCGGCCAAGCGGCGGCCCGGCTACGCGAACTTCGCCGTTGCCGATCCTGCGCTCAAGCTCGTCCTCATCGAGAACCCCGGCCAGGGGGGCAGCCTCAACCACCTCGGCGTCGAGGTCTCGGACACCGGCACGGTGGACGCCGAGCAGACCCGCCTCGCGGCGGCCGGCCTCGCGTCGATCGACGAGCGCGGCACCACGTGCTGCTATGCCAAGCAGGACAAGTTCTGGGTCGAGGGAGCGCCCAACGGCGAGCGCTGGGAGGTCTACACCGTGCTCGCGGACAGTGCGACGTTCACGACCGTCACCGCGGATGAGCCCGACGCGGCCACCTGCTGCGGCAGTGACCTGGCGGCGGAGCCTGCTGAGTCCGCCTGCTGTGCGCCACAGCAGGAAGTCCCGGCCTGAGCCCAGGCAGAGCCGGAGCCGGAGGGCCGGTAGGGTGCGCCCATGGCCCGGGCCACGACTCGAGCAGGTGAGCTCGACCCCTCGGTGCGCCGCGGCTATGGCGTCGGCTCGGTGGCGACGGGGGCGTTCGGCACCGTGCCGGGCCTGCTGTTGCTGCCCTACCTGACCGACCACATCGGCATCGCTGCCGGGATCGCCGGCGTCATCGTCTTCGCGCCGAAGGCGTGGGACGTCGTCCTCAACCCGATTGCCGGACGGGTCAGTGACCGCTCGCAGCATCCCGACGGCAAGCGCCGCCCGTTCCTCATCCGGGCCGGCCTCCTCCTGGCTGCGTGCTTCGTCCTCCTGTTCGCCGGGCCTACCTCGCCGGTCTGGGCGGGCGCCGCGTGGGTGGCCGTGGCGTACCTCGCGTGCGCGACGGCGTACTCCTTCTTCCAGGTGCCCTACGTCGCCATGCCGGCCGAGATGACCGATGACTACGACGAGCGGACCCGCCTGATGACGTGGCGGGTCTCGATCCTCGCGCTCGCCATCCTCGTCAGCGGTGGCGCATCGCCGGCG
>DASUQN010000616.1:0-2789 GCA_036280515.1 Intrasporangium sp.
AGGACATCGTCAGGTCGCGGACCATCCGGTGGTAGGCCGCCGCCGAGCCGAAGAGCTCCGTCGGCCCGTTGGAGGGCCATCGGCCGAACGACTGGGAGCGCCAGCTCGCGAAGCCCGTGATCTCGCCATTCGAGAAGGGCGAGGTCGCGCTCAGGGCGAGAAGTGCCGGGAGCCAGACGCGGATGCGGTCCAGCACGCCGACTCCCTCCTCATCTGAGTCGACGGCGATGTGCACGTGCAGCCCGCAGGTGAGGTGCTGGCGAGCGACGATCTGGTAGCGCTCGTGCATCCATGCGTAGCGGGTGGACTGGACCGGCACGGGGGTCACGGGGAACGGAGACGTCCCGAGGGCAGCGACAGTCGAATCCACCTGTCGCGCAGCCGAGCTCGCTTCGCTGCGCCAGTGTCGGACCTCTTTGTCCAGGTCGTCGAGCGACTCGACGGGCGCGGTGTGCGTCTCGATCATCTGCTGCTGGAACTCGCCCTCGAGGGCACCGCGGACCCCGAGGCCGGCGACCGGCTGTTCGTTCATCGCAGCACGGAGGACGAGCTGGCCGGACACCGACCGCGGCCGCCCGTTGCGAACGTCGACGAGGAGCATCTCCTCCTCGACGCCAACCGTCCTTGCCATCCATCCACCTCCCGGTCAAGGGAGCTGAATCGAGGGTACGCCCCCCGCTCCCAACGCAGGCCTGCGCTGGGACGAGCCCAGCGGCATACGGCCTCATCTGGTCAGAAGACCGCCTGGCCCCCCGTCACCCCGAGCACGGTCCCGGAGACGTAGCTGGCGTCCGAGGGTGACGCCAGGAACACGAACGCCGGGGCCACCTCACCGGGCTGGCCGGCCCGGCCCAGCGGCGTGTCGGACCCGAACGTCTCGATCTTCTCGGTCTCGCGAGTCGCCGGCTGCAACGGCGTCCAGATCGGGCCCGGGGCAACGGCGTTGACCCTGATTCCTTTGGGACCCAAGGACTGCGCGAGGTTGACGGTGAGGTTGTTGAGCGCCGCCTTCGTCGCCGCGTAGTCGAGCAGCGCCGGCGACGGGTCGTAGGCCTGGATGGACGTCGTGTTGATGATGCACGACCCCGGCTTGAGGTGTGGGAGCGCGGCCCGGCTGAGCCACAGCACGGCATGCAGGTTGGTCCGCATGACGCGCTCGATGTTGTCGTCCGTCAAGCCCTCGAGACCCTCGCCCGGGCCCTTGTCCCAGTGGAAGCCCGCGTTGTTGACGAGGACATCGAGGCCACCCAGGCCCTCGACCGCATCCGCGACGACCCGGTCGCAGGTCTCGCGGTCGGTGAGGTCACCGGGGATGAGGACGGCGTTGCGGCCGGCCTTGCGCACCCAGGACGCCGCTTCCTCGGCATCGGACTGCTCGTCCTCGAGGTAGTTGATCGCCACGTCGGCGCCCTCGCGGGCGTAGGCGATGGCGACGGCCCGGCCGATGCCGGAGTCCCCGCCAGTGATGAGGGCCTTGAGGCCGTCGAGCCGGCCGTGCCCCTTGTAGGTCTCCTCACCGTGGTCCGGGACCGGCTCCATCCTCGTCGTCAGACCCGGCGGGTCCTGCTGCTGGGGTGGGAAGCCGCCCTTGTCGTCGTTCCTGACCATCGAGGCCGCGCGTTCTCCGATGCTGCTGCTCATGTCGTGCTCCTTCCCATCAGGTCGGCGGTGGCGAACTGTGGGAGCACCTGGGCGCCGAAGGCGTCGATGAACCGTGACTGGTCGGTCCCGACGAAGTGCACCATGACCGCATCGAAGCCGTCGTCGAAGGCCTGACGGATGCGGGCTGAATGCGCCTCGAGGTCGCTCGACACGTGCACGGCGCGCTTGACGTCCTCCTCGGTGACGTGTCGGCCGAGCTCGTCAAAGGCCGCGACGGAGTCGATGTCCCAGGCCACCGGCGCACCGAAGACGTTGCTGCGCCACTGCTTCATGGCGATCTCCACGGCCTCGTCCTCGCTGGGAGCCCAGCTCACGTGGAGCTGGAGTCGGGCCTGCCCCTGGCCACCGTGCTGACGGTAGGCCTCGAGTGCACGACGGTCACCGCCCCCTTGCTGGTTGACGGTGATCAGGCCGTCCGCCCAGCTCGCGGCACGTGCCGCCGTCTCTGCGGTCACCGCTGCAGCGACGAGGTCCGGCCGTCGGCTCGGCCGCGACCACACCCTGGCGCGGTCCACGGTGACGAGCCCGTCGTACGAGACCTCCTCGCCGTCGAGGAGCCGCCCGATGATGTCGGCGCACTCGATGAGCCTGCGGTCGCGCAGCTCCTTCCGGGGCCACCCGTCGCCGGTCACGTGCTCGTTGATGGCCTCGCCGGAGCCCAGGGCCGCCCAGAACCGGCCGGGGAACATCTCGCCCAGCGTGCCGATCGCCTGCGCGGTGATGGCCGGGTGGTAGCGCTGGCCCGGTGCGGTGACCACGCCGAAGGGCAGGTTGGTCGCGTTGAGTGCGGCGCCGAGCCAGGACCACGCATAGCCGGACTGGCCCTGGTCGGTGCTCCACGGCTCGAGGTGGTCGGAGCACATGGCGGCGGTGAAGCCCGCGGCTTCGGCGTGCTTGACGTCCTCGAGCAGCTGGGACGGCGGGATCTGTTCGTGCGAGCAGTGGAAGCCGATGGTGGGCATCCGGTATCGGTCCTTTGGTCAGGCATGGTCAGGGCTCGGGCGGGGCTCGTGCGTGCAGCAGCCGTCTACCCGCGACCGACCGGGCGAAACGCCGACGGGAGGGAGCCGGGGGGCGCTCGCACCGTGGCTTCGGGGCCGTTCGTGGGTACGCGGGCACCATGAGGA
>DASUQN010000617.1:0-7849 GCA_036280515.1 Intrasporangium sp.
TCGAGGACCTCATCCGGCAGCTGCGCGACGACTACACGATCGTCATCGTGACCCACAACATGCAACAGGCGGCTCGAGTCGCCGATCGTACGGCGTTCTTCACGGCACTCCCCGATGAGACGACGGGCAACCGCACCGGCATCCTCGTTGAGTACAACAAGACCCGCACCATCTTCGACAACCCCAGCGACAAGCGGACCGAGGACTACATCTCCGGCCGCTTCGGGTGATCGTGATCGGTCGGACCCGCTGACCGCACCGGCAGCTGGTGGTCGCCCTCAGGTGTCGATTCGTTCGACCGCGACCACCTGGGCGGCGTCCCCCGAGCTCGTCAGGTGGGCGACGAGGACTTCTCCCTTGCGCATGGAGGACTCTCCGGCGGAGACGAGCTGCTCCCTGGCGGAGGCGGTGCAGGCCGAGTCCGCGCGAACCCGGCTCCCCAGGACGTCGAGCAGGGTGGGCAGAACGGGTCCGTGGGTGCAGACCACCACGGGCCGCGCCCGGTCGAGCAGCTCGTGCAGGTGCGCCACGGCTGGTCCGGGGTCCGCGGCGAAGCCCTCCTCGGACAGTGAGTCCTCGGCCCTGATCCGGGTGCCCAGCCGAGCGGCATACGGCTCGACCGTCTGAACGCAGCGCACGGACGACGACGTCACAACCCGCTTGACGCCGTAGGCGCCCAGGATGCGGGCCACGTCATCGGCCTGCTCGCGTCCGACCGCGTCGAGCGGCCGCTTGCGGTCGTCGCCCTTCCACCTGCTGCGAGGTCGTGACTTCGCGTGCCGGAGGAGGACGAGCGGCCACGACTGCAGGCCGTGCTCACGATCCGACCGGACGACGGCGAGGAGCTGCTCCCGGTCCCGGACGTAGTCGAGCAGCTCGTGCGCGGTGCGCGCGTCGACCCAGCGGACCTCGTCGATCTCGTGCTCGAGGACCCCGGACCCGCCGACCACCTGTGCGGCCCAGTAGTGGACCTCCTTCGTCGCGGGGCCGCCCTCGCCGTCCAGCACGGTGTACGTCGCTCCGGGCAACGGGATGCCGAGGCGGACCTGCAGACCGGTCTCCTCGAGCGTCTCTCGTGCTGCGGCCACGCAGAGCGGCTCGCCCGGGTCGAGCTTGCCCTTCGCCCAGGACCAGTCGTCGTACTTCGGCCGGTGGACGAGCGCGACCTCCAGTCGCCCGTCGCGGCGACGCCACGGCAGCGTGCCCGCGGCCGGGATGACGGGCGCCACGTCAGGCCGGCCGTGACTCGGCACGCGGCCGCGGACGCACCGCGATGGCCCTGCCCGCCGGCGTTCCGCGCAGCGCGCCGCTCTGCGGGCGGCTCACCGCCGCCGCGCCTTCCGCCGCCGCTTGTCGTGTCGCTCGATGAGGGCGGCCTGCGGGTCGGTCAGCGGCCGGCCGCCGTCGTCCTGGTGGTACCGCACCCAGCGACCGTCGGCGCACAGGTCCCAGCGTGACGTCCCGTCGTCGAAGGCCAGGTCGAACAGGCCCGCGAGCTCCGCGAGGTGCCCCGGGTCGGTGATCCGCACGAGCGCCTCCACCCTGCGGTCGAGGTTGCGGTGCATGAGGTCGGCGCTGCCGATGTAGACCTGATGGTCGCCGCCGTGGTCGAACCAGAAGACGCGTGAGTGCTCGAGGAACCGTCCGAGGACCGACCGGACGCGCATGTTCTCGGACATCCCCTCCACGCCGGGGCGCAGGGCGCAGATGCCGCGCACCCAGACGTCGACGCGCACGCCCGCCATGCTCGCGCGATAGAGCGCGTCGATGATCTCCTCGTCGACGATGGAGTTGGCCTTGAAGGCGATCCGGCCGGGAGGGTCGCCCTTGCCCCGCTTGCGGTGGAGCGCGATCTCCTCCTCGATGAGCTCGATGAGCCCCGTGCGCACTGACCGCGGAGCCACGAGGAGCCGCTTGAACCGGCTCCTGGGTGCGAAGCCGGACAGCTGGTTGAACAGCCGCGACAGGTCGTCGCCGACCTGCGGGTCACAGGTGAAGAGCCCGAAGTCCTCGTAGGTGCGCGCGGTCTTGGGGTTGTAGTTGCCGGTACCGATGTGGCAGTAGCGGACCAGTCCCTCGGGCTCCTCGCGCACGACGAGGCACAGCTTGGCATGCGTCTTGAGGCCGACGACGCCGTAGACGACGTGGACGCCCGACTCCTCGAGCTTGCGGGCCCACGAGATGTTGTTCACCTCGTCGAACCGGGCCTTGATCTCGACGATGGCGAGCACCTGCTTGCCCGCCTCGGCCGCATCGATGAGGGCATCGATGATGGGGGAGTCCCCCGACGTCCGATAGAGGGTCTGCTTGATCGCGAGCACGTGGGGATCAACCGCAGCCTGCTCGATGAAGGCCTGCACCGACGTCGAGAACGAGTGGTACGGGTGCTGGACGAGCACGTCCTTGGAGCGCACTGCCGCCAGCAGGTCGCTCGGCTGGGCGCTCTCGGTGGGCGCGAAGTCGGGATGGGTCCTCGGGACGAACTTCGGGTACTCGAGGTCCGAGCGGTCGACGTCAGTGAGGATCCACAGCCCGGTGAGGTCGAGTGGCGTGGGCAGGCGGTAGATCTCGCGGTCGCTGATCTGCAGCTCGCGGCTCAGCATGTCGAGGACCTTGGGATCCATGTCCTCCTCGACCTCGAGCCGGATCGGCGGACCGAAGCGGCGCCGGGTCAGCTCCTTCTCGAGCGCAGTGAGCAGGTTCTCCGCGTCGTCCTCCTCGACCTCGACGTCCTCGTTGCGCGTCACCCGGAAGGAGAAGTGCTCCAGGACGTCCATTCCCGGGAAGAGCTGGTCGAGGTGCGAGGCGATGACCTCCTCGAGCGGCACGAACCGCTTGACGCCGGCGCCCCCCTCGGTCTCAGGATCGTCGATGCGGATGAAGCGCGGGAGGTTGGGCGGCACCTTGAGGCGCGCGAAGTGCTCGTTGCCGGTTTTCGGGCTCCGGAGCAGGACCGCGAGGTTGAGGGACAGCCCGGAGATGTAGGGGAACGGGTGGGCCGGGTCGACCGCGAGGGGCGTGAGGACGGGGAAGACGCGGTCGGCGAAGAAGTAGTGGAGCGGCTCCTGTTCCTGGTCGTCCAGGTCGTCCCACCTGACGATGGTGATGCCCTCGGCCCCGAGCGCGGGACGCACCTCGTGCTGGAAGACCACCGCGTGCTGGGCCATCAGCTCGTGGGCGACCCGCGCGATCCGGTCGAGCAGGTCGCGTGGCTCGAGCCCGGCCGCAGTACGGATCGCCAGACCCGTCGCGATGCGTCGTTTCAGGCCGGCGACCCGCACCATGAAGTACTCGTCGAGGTTGCTCGAGAAGATCGCGAGGAAGCGCGCCCGTTCGAGCAGCGGGACGGTGGTGTCCATGGCGAGCTGGAGCACGCGCTCGTTGAACTGCAGCCACGACAGCTCGCGCTCGAGATAGCGGTCGGCGGGCAGGTCCTCCGCACCGGGTCGCTCGGGCCGGGCGCCCGGGGCGCCGATGAACCTGCCGTCGCGACCCCGCATGGGAGGCCGTCGATGCGCCACGGTGCTCGTGAACGAGCTCACCTCCGGCGTCGCCTCGACCTCGCGTTGCTGGTCCTGGCCCTCGAGGTCGGTTCGTTCGAGACTGCCGGTGCTCATGTCCCCATCGTGACATCGTTTTGCCACGGGAGCGGACCCAACCTGTTCCCACGGTCGGGGCCTGAGTGAGTGCGGTCGTATGGGCCCCTCTGCACACAGGACGGTCAGGCGAGGCGGGCGTACTGGCGGTGGACCTCGCGGTCGGTGAACCCGAGGCCGGTGTACGTCCGGACGGCTGCGACGTTCTCCTCGTCGACGTAGAGGATGACGTCGCGCAGGCCGCGGGCCTTGAGGTGGTCGAGCCCCAGGATGGTCACCGCCTTGCCGAGGCCCTCGCCCTGCCGGTCCGGGGAGACGCCGACGGCGTAGACCTCGCCGGTGTCGCCCTCGGGCGGGTCGACCTTCGTCCAGTGGAAGGCGGCAATCCTGTCGGTGCCGTCGGAGTCGGTGTCGTCCGCGTCATCGGTGGCCGACACCGACTCGTCGACGATGAGGATGAACCCTTCGGGGTCCCACCAGGGCTGGGCCATCCGCTGCTCGAGGTCCCGTCGGGTCAGCGCTCCCTGCTCGGGGTGGGCGGCGAAGGCCGCGGCGTTGACCGCGACCCAGGCGTCCTCGTCCCGGCCGGGTTCGAAGGGGCGGACGGAGTAGCGCTCCGGCACGGCTGCAACCGGCCATGGTGAGCCGTCCACGAGCGAGCGCCCCATGACGTGCAGGGATCGCACGGGTTCACGTCCCATCGCGCGGGCGAACGCGTCGGCTGCCGTTGCGGCCGGTCCCGTCGCGTGGCTCCACACCCGCGCGTCCTGCGGGAGGGCCGCCAGCAGCGCAGACCCCACCCCTTGGCGGCGCCACCCCGGCGCCACGACGAGCTCGGCGGAGGGGGGTTCGTCACCCGACCCCGCGCGGACCTGCGCATAGCCTGCGAGAGCCGGCTCAGCGGCATACGACAACACGTGTGTGACGTCCGGGTCGCGCGACTCGACGGACAGGCGGAACTGCTCCGACAGGGGCGGCGAGCCGTCGGCCGCCTCGGCCTCCGCGGCGATCTCGAGGACCTGGCGCGCCTCATCGGGCCGGAGCGGGTGGGCGCCGTCACGCAGCTCGATGCTCACGCGCTGGCTGCCTTGTCCGGCACCAGGCGGTAGCCGACGTTGCGCACGGTGCCGATGAGCGCCTCATGGTCGGGCCCGAGCTTCGCGCGGAGGCGACGGACGTGGACGTCGACCGTCCGTGTGCCGCCGTAGTAGTCGTAGCCCCAGACCTCCTGCAGCAGTTGGGCCCGGGTGAAGACGCGGCCGGGGTGCTGGGCGAGGTACTTGAGCAGCTCGAACTCCTTGTACGTCAGGTCCAGCGGCTGTCCGCGGAACCGCGCCGAGTAGCTTGCCTCGTCGATGACGAGGTCGCCCGAGGTGATCGGTGCGGCAAGGTCGGCCTCGTCACCCTGCCCGCGCGTCATGGCCAGGCGGAGCCGGGCGTCGACCTCTGCGGGACCTGCCGTGTCGAGGAGGACGTCGTCGAGGCCCCATTCGGCCGTGAGAGCAGCAAGGCCGCCCTCGGTGAGGACGGCCAGCAGCGGGGTCGCGATCCCCGTGGTGCGCAGCACCCGGCAGAGGGACCGGGCGCTCGCGAGCTCTCGACGCGCATCGACGATGACGACGTCGCAGTCCGGCGAGTCGACGAGCGCGGTCGCCTCGGCCGGTAGGACGCGGACCGGGTGGGTGAGCAAGCCGAGCGCAGGCAGCACCTCGGCACTCGGGGCGAGTGCGTTCGTCAGGAGGAGCAGCCGGGCCATCCCCTGCAGGATAGGCGACACTGGACCTGCGCCAGAGGGTCTGGATGCACGATGAGACACGATGAGACACGGAGAGACAGGAGCGAGATGGGCGAGGTGGGCTCGGCCGAGCAGACGGTGACGGTGCGCTACTGGGCCGCGGCACGGGAGGCAGCCGGGGTGGACAGTGAGCCGCTCGGCCTCGGCGCCGACGCCACGGTGTCCGACGCGGTGGCGGCGGCGGTTGCCGCGCACCCGGACCTGGCGCGAGTCGCGAGAGTGGCGACGTTCCTCATCGACGGGCGCGCAGCGGGCCGTGATGGGGTGCTGGCGTCGGGTGCGACGCTCGAGGTCCTGCCGCCCTTCGCTGGTGGGTAATGCACAATGACGACCGTGCCCGACGCCACGGATGCCTCTGATGCGACCGGTCCGACGGTCGAAGGCACCGAATCCGAGCCGTTTCCCCAGCCGTCCGAAGGCGGCTCCCTCCGCCTCCCGCTCTCTCCCACGGGGGCCGACCGCGTGCGCCCGGTGACGATCGGCGCCGTCGTCGTCGCCGCGGGCGTGCTGGCCGTGTCGACGGCAGGGGGATTCTGGCCGGTCCTCCTCGCCACGCTGGCCCTGTCCCTCGTGCTCGCCTGGAGCTGGCCGGTCCTCGGCGGCTCGCACACGCCCCAGTTGACGACGGTCGTGCTGCTCGTCGCCGCGCCGGCGATCATCTTCACCGCGCTGAGCGACGACCTCAGGTGGACGGCCGCCGCGGTCGCGCTCGGCATCGTCCTGTCCTTCATGGGCCAGCTCGTCCGCAAGACGGGCCGGGAGGGACTCGTCCTCACCCTGCTTGCGTCGTTCGGTGGGTTGGTCCCCATGGCCTCGGCCACCCTGGCGGTCGCCTCGGCTGACGTGCCTCGCGGTCGGGCCTACCTCGTCGTCACGATGTGCGCCGCGGCCACCGCGGTGGTCGCCGACCTGCTGGTCCGGAAGCGGAGGCTTGCCCCGTTCCTCGGCCTCGTCGCCCTGGTCGCCGCCATCGCCGGTGCGGTGATCGCCGGGTTGTTCTTCGACGAGATCGGAGGCTGGGCGGCGGTCGGGGTGGCTGCTGGTGCGGGCTCGCTGTCGTGGTCCTGGCGGAGGGTCTTCTCGCTGCAGCCCGCCATGCTCGGCGTGCGTGGTCAGGTCGCCGCGGGCGTCGGCTCCGTGCTGATGCTCGGCGTCATGGTGCACATCTTCACCGTCGTCTCCTGAGCCCCGATCAGTAGACGAGGGCCTGGGCCCCCGGCGCCATGGCCTCCTCGACGAAGGCAGCGGCTCCGCGGATCGTCACCCCGGCCACCAGCGCGTCCTGGGTGAGGTCCCGCCGCGCTGCGCACTGCGTGCAGACGGTGAGCCGGCCACCCGCGATCACGGCGTCGCGCAGGGAAGCGAGCTCAGCGGCATACGGCAGCTCGAACTGCTCAGCCCTGCCGGGAACCGCCATCCACGTCGCCTCCCCGGTGAGCCACAGGCTCACGGTGACCCCGCTGGCCACCGCGGTGGAGGCCACGGTGAAGGCCTGCGACAGGCGCTCCGGCGCCTCGACGCCGGAGGTCAGCTTGACGACGAGGGATCGTTGGGGTGCGTCCATGCGCTCAGGTTACGATCACGAGCATGTTCCACCTCGATGCGGACCTCGTCGAGCCGCTGCGACCGCTCGCGTGGCTCATCGGTCGCTGGGAGGGAGCCGGCGTGCTCGGCTACCCGACCATCGAGTCAGCCCACTTCGGGCAGGAGATCGAGGTCACCCACGACGGGCGGCCCTTCCTCAAGTGGGAGAGCCGCGCCTGGATCCTCGACTCGGCGACCGGGGAGCGGGTTCGTCCTGCCGCGGTGGAGTCCGGTTTCTGGCGGCCCCAGCCCGACGGTGAGGTCGAGCTGCTCCTCGTGCACCCGTCGGGGATCCTCGAGCTGTACTACGGCACGATCGAGCCGGCGCGCATCCAGCTCAAGACCGACGGGGTCATGCGGTCGCCACGCGCCAAGGAGTACAACGCGGCGACGCGGATGTACGGCCTGGTCGACTCGCAGCTGATGTGGGCGATGGACATGGCCGCCGTGGGCCAGGAGCTGCAGAGCCACCTGTCGGCGACGCTCAAGCGGGTCGGGTGACAGCGTGACGGGACGTGACGGGATGACCGCGGCTGCGAAGGGCGTTGCACGAGCGTGACCGACATGACTGAGCTTCCCGTCCTGCACCGCAGCCCGCTGCTCGACCGACCCGGCGCCGTGGCAGGCGACGGCATCGCCGCGGGCGTCGCCATCCACTACGGCGACCCGATGCGCGAGCAGCGGATCCTCGAGGAGGGGCTGGCCGTCGTCGACCTCTCGCACCGGTCGGTCGTCACGGTCACCGGCCCCGACCGCCTGTCGTGGCTGCATTCGCTGACGACGCAGCACCTGGTCGACCTGGGGGTGCGGGAATCGCGCGAGGCCCTCATCCTCACGCCGAAGGGGCACGTCGAGCACTCGCTCCACGTCGTCG
>DASUQN010000618.1:0-5078 GCA_036280515.1 Intrasporangium sp.
CACCGTCTACGCCGCCGACGGACAACCCCTCGGACACCTTCGCATGGACTACAGCAGAAGACACCAAGGCCGCCTCACCGCCGCGTAACCTGTCTCACATCTCCGTAGACACCCGTGTCCCACATCTACCGAGACAGCACAGAGTCCTGGTCATCGCCGGATACCTCGAACGGGGAAGGGGAAAGGGGGAAGGGGAGGGGCGGCGGTAGGGTTTGTGTAGTGACGAGCGAGCCGCAGACCCCGATCACCTACGCCTCTGCCGGGGTCGACGTCGAGGCGGGGGACCGGGCTGTCGAGCTGATGAAGGAGTCGGTTCGCCGTGCAACGCGCCCCGAGGTCCTCGGCGGGCTCGGCGGCTTCGCCGGGATGTTCGACGCGAGCGCCATCGCGCGCATGACTCGGCCCATCCTCGCCACGAGCACTGACGGAGTGGGCACCAAGGTCGCCATCGCCCAGGCGCTGGACCAGCACGACACGATCGGCTTCGACCTCGTCGGCATGGTCGTCGACGACATCGTCGTCTGCGGAGCCGAGCCGCTCTTCATGACCGACTACATCGCCACGGGCAAGGTAGTCCCGGAGCGGATCGCGGCCATCGTCGGCGGTATCGCACGGGCCTGCGAGGAGGCCGGTGTGGCGCTCGTCGGCGGCGAGACGGCCGAGCACCCGGGCCTGCTCGAGCCGGATGAGTATGACGTGGCCGGCGCCGCGACCGGAGTCGTCGAGCACGCGGACGTCCTCGGTCCGCAGCGGGTCCGTGACGGTGACATCGTGGTGGCCCTCGCGAGCAGCGGTCTGCACAGCAACGGCTACAGCCTGGTGCGCCGCGTCATGGCGTCCGCCGGCTGGCAGCTCGGCCGGTACGTGGAGGACTTCGGTCGGACTCTGGGCGAGGAGCTCCTCGAACCGACCCGCATCTATACCAAGCCCCTGCTCTCACTCATCCATGATGCGGGCGTCGAGGTGCATGCCCTGAGCCACGTGACCGGTGGCGGACTCGCCGCGAACCTGGCCCGGGTGCTGCCCGCTGGCCTGTTCGCCCGCATCGACCGCTCGACCTGGACGCCACCCGCGGTCTTCCAGACGATCCAGGCCCTCGGTCGGGTGCCGCGGGCGGATCTGGAGCGGACGCTGAACCAGGGCGTCGGCTTCGTCGCCGTGCTTCCTGAGCCCCACGCCGACCGCGCTGTCGAGCTGAGCCAGCTCAGCGGCATACGGGCATGGCGTGTTGGCGAGGTGACGTCCGAAGCGCGCGTGACCGTCGAACCCGCCGCGGAGCTCGTTCGGGGGGCGAAAGGCGTCGACGGCGGCGCCGTCCAGATCGTGGGGAAGCACCCCAAGGCCTGAACGGGCAGCCGTCATCGTGGGTCGGGCTGTGCGCCCGACGCACGAGGTGTGCAAGAAAGGGGATGGGCGGCTCAGCGCTCGCCCGCTGCCCACTTCCCGTACTCGTCGTAGTCGTCCTCGTCAGGCCGCGACGTGTCGTCACGGTCCGCACCAGAAGACTCGCGGTGCAGCTCTCGCTCCAGCGCGCTCAAGTCCGTTTCTGGCGTGTAGTACTTGAGCTGCCGTGCGACCTTGGTCTGCTTGGCTTTGGCTCGGCCGCGCCCCATGGCGTGACCCCCTCGTGCGTCGTGCCGGGACGGCATCGCTCGGCGGAGGGCCCTCAAGCTCTCCGTCGTCCGCGTAGCGGCCCCGGGAATGTGTGTGTTCTCGTGGGGCTAACGCTACATGAGCCCAGCCGTTCCTGCTCCACCGGCTCGCCCCCGCCGGGACCCGGTCACGGGCGGAATGCGCGGGAAAGCGGGTTTGCCCAATCTGCTCCCAGTCCGGCGGAGAGGGGCCTAACCTTGCTCCATTGAGCCCTTCAGGGCCAAGCGTGGCGTCGCCGTACTGCGCGACTGGGTGGTGGGGAAATGACCATGACAACACAGGATCGGCATGAGACCGAAAAGCTGTTGACGCCGGCCGAGGTTGCCGCGCTCTTCAGAGTCGACCCGAAGACCGTCACTCGATGGGCGAAGGCCGGCAAGCTCACCTCGATCCGGACTCTGGGCGGGCACCGCCGGTACCGGGAGTCCGAGGTTCGGGCGCTCCTCGGCGGCGGCCACTGAGCGCACGTCGAGGTGTCAGGGGTAGGGCCGCTCGCGGCTGTCACGGGCGGTGATGCCCGCGCGTTCGTCTGTCGCGGGCCGCTCGGCGTCGTCGCGCGCTGTGGTGCCGGGCACTCGCTGGGCGCTGGACTGTCGGCGGGGCGTCCTAGTGTCCTCGTATGACCTCCATGCCAGAGATCAGCGCCATCACCCTGGGAGTGCGTGACGTCGAGCGGTCGCGCCGCTTCTACGTCGACGGGCTCGGGTTCCGGCAGGTGCTCGAGATCGCCGGTGAGATCGCCTTCGTCCAGTGCGCCCCGGGGCAGCTGCTCGCCCTCTGGGACGTCGAGCAGATGCCGACCGAGTACGGCGACGTCGCCCATGGGCCGTCAGGGCCGCCGATGTCCTTGGGCCACAACGTCGACCGCCCAGAGAGGGTGCAGGAGCTGTATGCCGCCGCGCTGGCTGCCGGTGCCACTCATGTCTCAGAGCCGGAGGAGCGTGAGTGGGGTGGCGCAAGCGCGTGCGTCGCCGACCCGGACGGTTTCCGCTGGGACTTCGTCTGGAACCCGAACTTCCGGGTGGACAAGGATGGAACGGTCCGCCTGGGTGGTGACGCCTGACGGGCAGGCAGCCCGTCAGACGTCAGCGCGAATCGGTCGATGACCGGTCGACCCCTCAGTTGACGACCGCCGAACGGCGCTCCAGGAGCACCACGTCACGCCACTCGCCGTTGTGTCGACCGACGCGCTCCCGGATACCGACCTCTCGGAAGCCGGCGCGGCGGTGCAGGGCCAGGCTCGCGGTGTTCTCCGGGAAGATCCCGGACTGGATCGTCCAGATCCCGGCCGCCTCGGTCGACGCGATGAGTGCCTCGAGCAGGGCGCGGCCGACGCCCCGCCCGCGCGCCTCCGGGTGGACGTAGACAGAGTGCTCGACGACACCGGCGTAGGCCGACCGCGCCGAGACGGGCGTCACGGCGACCCAGCCCAGCACGACGCCATGCTCGTCAAGGGCGACGTAGCGGTGGGCGCCCAGCCGCGTGGAGTCGAACTCGTCCCAGGTGGGAGCTGCACTCTCGAACGTCGCGTCGCCCTCGGCGATGCCAGCGGCGTAGATCTCGAGGACGGCGCTCCGGTGTGCGGCGGTCAGGGGCGCGATGTGCACTGGTCCACGGTAGCCAGCCCGGCGGCATACAGCCCCGTGGGTCTTGCCTGTGAGCCCGGCACTCAGCGCGACCGTCGTGAGCCTGGAGCGTGGGTCGCTGGTGGACCTGCACGGGGTCGCGCTCGAGGATGGCCACCGCTCAGCGAGGGGGGAAGCCCAGGGCGGCGAGCTCGAGTCTGGTCGCGAGGCGCGTCACCGGGTCGGTGAGGTCGAGGTCGACGATCTCGGGCAGCTTCTGCATCCGGTAGCGCAGCGTGTTGTGGTGGACGTGGAGTGATTTCGCGGCCGTCCGCGGGTCCCCGGGGTGGTCGAGCCAGGCGGCGAGCGTCGCGGCATAGGCCGTGCCATGGTCCTCGTCGTGGGCGTGCAGGTCGGTCACGGGGCCGGGAGAGCGAGCAGTCCGTATGCCGCTCACCGCCCTCTCGCACGTCACCTCCGCCCAGGCGTCCTCCACCGACACTGCGCTCCCGCGGAGTCGGCCGGCGAGCGCGAGGCGGTGCACTTCCAGCGCCTCCTGGCGGGAACGGGCGAGCTGAGGCAGATGGCGCACCGTGCTGCCCGCTGACGCACGGACCTCAGGACGCGTCTGGATCAGCTCGGTCACGACGGAGCGCAGCCAGTCCCACGTGCCGGGGGCCGCTCGCGAGTCCTGGTTCTCGTCCGAGCCCCCGTCCCTCACGAGGGCCATGACCTCGTCGTCGACGAGCGCGAGCAGCGGCCGCCTCCAGGAGAGTCGGCGACACGCGGACTCCCACGCGTCCAGCTGGTTCTCCGGGTCGAGCGCGGGGTCGCCGGCGAGCACGACGACGCGCCACGGCGGTGTGGGTAGCCACCCCTCGGCCTCGGCCACATTGCCGGAGAGCAGGTCGCGCAACCGGTCAGCAGCGACCCGACGGGCCAGGTCCGTCTGCGAACGCAGACGCAGCAGGTGGAGCGCCACGACGGACGCCGTCTGAGTCAGCGACCGGATCGTCTCGGCGGGGGGCAGCTCGTCGACGACCGCCCAGATCGAGCCCAACCACTCGTCCGCGGCCCGGACAGGAATGACGAGCCGGGCCCGCAGCTCGCGGTCGGCGGGGACGAAGAAGGGATCGCTGGAGCGGGCCAGACGCCGGAAGACGCCCCGTCCGCGCAGACTCGTCAAGATCGCGTCGGGGACTTTCCGGCCGACGATCGTCGACAGCCGGACCGGGTCCGCGACGTCCTGCCGGGAGGAGTAGGCCAGCACGCGCGACTGGGTGTCCTCGATGGTGACGGGCGCCTCGACCAGCGCGGCACAGGCGTCGGCGAGGGCGAAGAGGTCGTCGTGGACGGGGCCGTCGCTGCGCGCTGCGGCTCCGGTCGCGGCGCGGTCCAGGATGCCCCGGAGCAGCCACACGACATGGGCCCAGGAGGCATGATCGGCGAGCTCGACGAGGGGCAGGCCCAGGCGGTTCGCCGCCCCGCGGACATCTCTGCGACGGGCCAGGCTGCGCCGGACGACGACACCGCCGCTCCCGACCCTGCGGGCCGCCTCGATCAGCTCGATCGCTGCCTCCGGAGACTCGATGCCCACGCCGAGGAGGAGGTCGCCCGTCTGGCCGAAGACCCCAGAGCCGGGCTCGGCCAGCGTGATGTCGTCGACCTCGGGGCCGGGGGCCTCGACGGCGACGCGGAGCAGGCCCCCGCCGAGCGCCCCGACGACATCCGCGAGCGAGAGTCCACGAGGACTGGTTGGTGTGGCGCGGGACATGGCTCAATGATCGACGCCCCATTGGTGCGGGTGCCGGTTCTGAGCGCGTCCGAGGTAGCGTTCCTTCACCGTCGTCGGCCGCGACG
>DASUQN010000619.1:0-8270 GCA_036280515.1 Intrasporangium sp.
GCGCAGGAACTGGTCGGGGTCCGGGTGGACCTCGAGGCCGATCGACTCGCCGACCGGGATGGACATGAGGGTGACCTGAAGGTGCGTGCCCGTCCACGCAACGGTTCGGTAGTTCTCGTTCTCGCGGGTGGCCGTCTCGATGTCCAACGCGTTCGGCCGCGGCCCGTTGTCGCTGATCTGCATCACAGTTCCTCTCTGTCGAACGTCCTCGGGAGCCATCTTCTCGTGTTCGTCCGTACAGATCCCCTACCCGCGAGGAGGCCACCGGACGGCGGCTCACTGGACAGGGGGCGGCCGGGGCCTGGTCGTGAGGCCCAGCTGCTGGGCGAGCGCGGCTCTGCCGCGGGCACACCGGGACTTGATCGTCCCCTCGGCCACCCCGAGGATCACGGCCGCCTCGGCGACGGGGACGGCGTGCATGTCGACGAGGACGAGGGCGGCGCGCTGGCCCTCGGGGAGCCTGGCGAGCGCCTCCTCGATGTCGAGCCGGACCTCGGTCGAGGCGTGCTGATCCCGGCCGTCGGGGAGCTCGTGCTCGGGCAGCTCGGCCGTCGGGCGGCGCCGGCGCAGGCGGTCGAGGCAGGCATTGACGATGATCCGGTGCAGCCACGTGGTCACGGCGGAGTCGCCCCGGAAGGAGCCGGCCCTTCGGAACGCAGAGATGAAGCCGTCCTGGACCGCGTCGGCAGCGATCTCCGGGTCGCGGCAGGTGCGCAGGGCGACGGCCCACATCCGGTCCTTGTGCCGGCGGAACAGCTCCCCGAAGGCGTGGTCGTCGCCCGCTACGTGGCGCTCGAGCAGGTCCCGATCGCTGGCCTCAGCGAGGGGGACGGGGGTGGCAGGGCCCACGGCTCAGCGCACCACCACTTCGGCGATCTGGGCTCGGTGGTGGTTGGGTGCCTCGTCTGGTGCCGGTCGTGTGACCCACACGATGACCTTCGTGCCGTCCTCGATGTCCGAGGGCGCCTTGATGGTCACGGTCCCGCTCGTGTCCCGCACCCGGCCGATCTCCTGCGCCCCCTCGAGCTCGGCCTCGTCGGCGAGGAAGACGGACACGTCCTGTGCGGCCGGGAGGGTGAGCTCGACCTCGCGGACCTTCGTCGGCGCGCTGAGGTCGAGCACCAAGCCGACGCCTTCCTTGCTCCGGTTGTACGTGTCGCTGCCGTACCACCGCGACTTCCATGCGGTGCCGGTGTCGCCGTCGAAGGCGAGCGGGACCTGCCGAGGGCTCTCCTCACCGTCGTCCTGCGGATCGAAGCTGGAGCCGCCGACGATGCTCACGCGCTCGTCGGACGACGGATTGTCGGTGGCGGTCGTCGGAGGCGGTGCCTGCTGTGTCGTCGCCGATGGGGCCGGGGTCGTGCGAGTCCGCGTCACGGTCACGGTTGGCCGGGCCTCGGCCGGGCCATCGGACTCGCCGATCTTGGCGACATTGTTGATGCCGATGACGAGTGCCACCAGGACGAGAGCGCCGACGATGGCGAGCGCGATCCGGGACTGGGCTCCGGTGGGTCGCTCAGGCGTCCCACCGAATCCCGGCAGGGGAGAGGCGATCTCCGTTGTGGGCGGGTCCTCGAGAGCCTCGCCGATCGCGATGTCCTCGCCGTCGAAGGGCTGGTCGTGCCGTCCGATTCGACGTTCGGCAGCTCGTGCTGCTGCCCGATCGGCGGCTGCTCGGGCGAAGGAGCCGACGCGTTCGCCGACCGCGCTCGCAACCCCGCCGCCGGTCGCACCAACAGCCGGCTCGACTCCGCCCGCTCCAGAGGCGCCACCGGTGGCACCCGCGCCGGCTGCGGCGCCGACACCGGCCGCTCCAGCTGCGGCAGCAGCACCGGCCGCGCCAGCTGCGGCAGCAACACCGGCCGCGCCGCCCGCGGGGGCGCCCACGCCCGACCCGTTCGCCGCCCCGCCCTGGCCCGCTCGCGGGTCCTGGTTGCCTCGGCGGCCGGCCAGACGGGCATAGAGGTCGGCGCTCGTCCCCCCGTCGGCAGGTCCGTATCTCGGCGCCATCCCCGGTGTCACGCCCGCGGGATTGATGGTGGAGGGCTGGGCCGGCAGCCGGATCCCGGTGGCGCCGTCGTTCGTGGGCGACTCGGACGGCCACGGGGCGATCTGCAGGGCGAGGTCACCGGGGGACACCGGGCCACGATCCTCGTTGAGGGTCATCCGGCAGATCAGGTCGAGGTCGTTGGGGATCCCTACCGCGATCTCGGACGGTGCGGCGACGCCCCCGAGCATGGTCGGCGCTGGCTCGAGCCCGACCGGGCGCGCGCGGCTCGCCCCTGATTGGCCTGCGGGCCAGCGGCCCGTGAGGCCCGCGTAGATGAGCTTGACCAGGCCAACGGCATCGATTCGGGACGCCTGCTCGTCGGAGGCCCGGTCGGCGTCGACGAGCGCCGCGTCGGTCGCGAGGCCACGGACTTTCACGTCCCCGTCGGGCATGCGCAGGATCGACGAGGGTGTGAGGGTGAGGTGGTGCAGACCGCGGTGACGCGCCTTCTCGAGGGCGCTCGCGGCCTCCCCGACGATGCGACGGACCTCCTCCGCGGGCAGTCCCCCCGAGTGGAGGATGTGGGACAGCGGCATGGCGCCGGTCAGCGGTTCCTCGACGACGAAGGCGGTGTCCACGTCGGTGCCCACGTCGAGGACCCGGACGAGTCGGGGATCCTCGATGCCCGCTGCCCGGCGGGCTGCGTCGAGCGTTGCCGAGGCGACGGACGACGCGGTGGGGAAGCAGACGAGGACGACCTCGCGGTCCAGGGTGTTGTCGGTGGCTCGCCACCGCTCGTGATGGGGTCCCTCGGAGGTGCGCAGGGTGACGGCATAGCGTCCTCCGAGCACCGTTCCGGGTCCAATGCCGTGCACCTGCGTCACCCCTTTCTGTCCAGAGCCGCGCCGCGGGCGAGGGCGCAGGAACCTGTGCGGTGACCACGTCCGCACCTCAGATCCGGAGCGCGGCCCTGCTTCATACTATTGCGACTCAGTCGTTCTTCTGGCTCTGTGCGGCCTCGTCACGCTCGGCGATCGTGTCCAGGTCGCCGATCTCGTCGATGCGCGAGGTGCCCTTGAGCACGGCACGGACCACCCCGGCGAGGAGCACGAGCCCCGCCAGCACGCCACCGATCCAGTAGAAGGTGGTGTCAAGCGGGTTGGCCGAGACGGGAATGATGGCCTCCGACCCGATCCGCGTTCCATCAGCGGTCGTGAGGTAGGCGAGGATGTCGGCCCGGCCAGCGGCGACCGCGTGGACCGGCACATTGACGTTGCTCCGGGCGTCGGGTCCGGCCGCAATGCTCACCGGGCCGGGCTGCTCCAGGACCTGCATCCGGGGGTTCAACGGCGAGACGACGAGGCGCAGGTCCTCCACTGCGTAGGTCAGCCCGTTCTCGAGCGTGATCCGCAGCGTTCCGTTCTCGGCGAGGAAGTTGATGCGACGAGGCACGACCCTGATCGCTGACGTCGCGTTGCGGACGTCGGCGCTGACGGAGTTGTGCAGCTGGGACCAGGCGCCCGGTTGGTAGCGCCAACGGGTACTCGTCAGCTCGTCGAGGAGCTCACCGTAGGTCTGCTCGAACGCCACGCCGTCCTCGACCACGGTGGCCACGGCATTCACTTCTTCGCGCTGCTCCGCGAGCTGCCGGAGCCGGAACTCGCTCAAGGTCCGCCTGGGGGCTGCCGATGGCGGCGCCTTCGCCGGCTGCTCCTGCGCGCGTGCCTGGTCCGTGCCGTCGTCCCGGACCAGGGCATCGAGGGCCACGGTGTCGAGCCAGGGGATGGAGTCCGTCGTCGCGCGCAGGAACGCCGCCAGATTCGCAGGATCTGGGTCGTAGTTCCGGGGCGCCACGACGAGGACGGACCTGGCCCTGCCCGGCAGCTCTCCGAGCAGCACGAGCGTCTCGGCGAGGAAGCGCTGGGTGGACAGGGCGGGCGTCGCGTCGGACCGCTTGGGCAGCAGCGCAGAGAGCCGCACGTCGTAGCCGACCAGCCGGCTGCCCTCGTCGGACACGCGGCGCGCCGTCGGGGTGTAGGGCGAGGCCGCGGTGATGGCCCGCTGGTCGACGATGATCCCGGCGGCCTCCCCGGTCGCCGACGTCGAGTACAGCAACTGGACAGCCGCGTCCCGACCGGGGGGCAGCAGCCCGTCCGCGGGCCACGCGATGTCTCCACGCACCGGCTGGCCGATCCGGGCGCCGAACGCGGAGGCCCGTGACACGAGGTCGCGAACGACCGTGTTGTCGGGGTCGACGTCGCTGGTGGCGGCGACGTCCGCGTCGGCGTAGGGAAGCGCGACGAGGCTGCGTCCCCGCAGGCTGGGGACGAGCCGGTCGACGAGCGGGGACGCCTCGCCGGCTCCCGACCCCGCCGTTGCATCCGCTGGCGTCGTTGGCGTCGGTGTTGGGGTCGCCGTCCCGGTCGTCGGCGAGCCGGTTGGCCCGGCCGTGGGCGCCGTCGCAGGAGTGCGCGTCTCGGCTGTCTCGCCCGGTGCGGCAAGGAGTACCGAGGGATCCACGGCCAGCGTGGCGGACGAGCCCGCGGTCCCCTCGATGATCCGGTCGACCCGCGATCCGGGCCCGTTGGCTCCAGCCCACGCCTGGTTGCGCACCGTGACATCGCTGTCGAACAGGTTCAGCTCGGGGTCGAGCGTCACCGGGATGGCCAGGGCCATCTGGAGAGGCACGAACTCGACACGGGAGTTCCACGCGAGAAACGTCCGGGTGGCACCGATCGGCGTGGAGGCTCCCCGTTGGTAGACCTCGATCGCGATCGGCAGCGCCGCGAAGGCGTCACCGGTCTGGACGCGCCGCTCCTCGAGGTCGATGACAAAGGGCTCGGTCTGACCGGCCGGCACCTCGGGCAGCGGCTCCGCCAGCTCGGCGACGAGCTGTCCGGATGCCTTCCCGGTCCCCTTGACCCACCGGTCGATGTCGCCTCGCACGGTCATGGGCCGGGATCCGAGGACGACGTCGATGCTCGTGCCGACGAGCGGCCCGGAGGTCGGCGCCGTCACCGTGCCCGTGATCCGCGTCTCTCCCCGTCCGTCCACGACGGTCGGGGACACCGACGTCAGGGTGACGATCGCCTTCACGTCGTCGGGCGTCACCGAGGTGCCTTGCGCCGCTGGCCCTTCGGTATCACTCACGAGCACCGGGCCCGCCTGGTTCGAGTGGGAGGCCGCTGCACCCGGGAAGGCTGTGAGGGCGAGGAACGTCGCGACGGCCACCGTCCGGAGGGCGGCGCGCCACGGCCGGGCCCGGGTCACGCCGTGCCTGCCAGCCGGTTCCACGCCGCCTGCGCGATGCGGCGCTCGTTGGGGAAGGTGAGCCGGCGGTGCACCTCGTCGAGGCGCATCCACGCGACGTCGATCGCCTCACGGTCGGGGTCGTTCTCGATGGTCAGCTCGCCGCTGAGAGCCTCGAGCAGGTAGTGGTGGACGAACTTGTGGACCCGCTTCGTCGACGTCGCGAACCAGTAGTCGATCGTCCCCAGCTCCACGAGCACGCGCCCGACGATTCCGGTCTCCTCCGCGACCTCGCGGGCCGCAGTCTCGACGAGCGTCTCGCCCGGCTCGACGTGTCCCTTGGGGAGGCACCACTCGATGCGCCCGGCTCGATTGCGTCTCGCAATGATGGCGATGAGGGCGCAGCCGTCCTGGATGTCGACGACGATGCCGCCGGCAGAGCGCTCCTCGACCGCGGGCAACCGCCGCCCCATGTGGGGGATGGGGGCGGTCTGCGCGGTCATGCCGCCACCATAACCAAGGGACCTGTTTCCCGCCCCCACGTCAGGCGCCGGCCCAGCGCCCGCAATGAGCCATGTCCGTATGCCGCCGTGCTTGCCCACGCGCACCACTTGCCTTCCCCTCCTTCCGCTCGCCCAGGGTGCGTCGCGACGGCAGGGTGCCGCCGCGCCACGCTCGGGACGACCGTCGCCTGAGGACGGGAGGGCTGGAAGGTCACTGGCCGGGAGGGGCTCAGCGGCATACGGCATCGATCTGTGCGTGCGGAGGGGCACGTGTGCGCTCACCTAGGCTGGTCCCCGTGTCCGATCGCCCCATTGCGCCCGACCCGAAGCAGCTGGAGCTCCTGCGGGGGGCCGTCGCCCAGCTCGCGCCCGTGCTCCCGCTGCTCCAGGAGCTCGGCAAACTGTTCGAGCAACGTGGGCACGAGATCGCACTCGTCGGCGGGCCGGTGCGGGACGCGTTCCTCGGGCGCTCCTCCCCGGACCTCGACTTCACGACGGACGCGAGTCCAGACGAGATCCTGGCCGCGGTCGAGGGATGGGCCGACACGCACTGGGACATCGGGCGGGAGTTCGGCACCATCGGCCTGCGCAGGGACTCGCACCACATCGAGATCACGACCTACCGCGCCGACACGTACGACCGGACGAGCCGCAAGCCGGAGGTGATGTTCGGCGACACCCTCGACGGCGACCTCGTCCGCCGCGACTTCACGGTCAACGCGATGGCGATCCGGCTGCCGAGCCTCGAGTTCGTCGACCTCCACGGCGGCCTCGCCGACCTCGCCGCGCGGCGACTGATGACACCGGCGCCGCCGGAGGAGTCCTTCGCCGACGACCCGCTGCGGATGATGCGCGCGGCTCGCTTCGCGGCTCAGCTCGGTTTCGACGTGGCCCGGGAGGTCCGGACCGCGATGACCGAGCGTGCGGCCACCCTCGAGATCATCTCGGCCGAGCGGATCCGCGAGGAGTTCACCAAGCTGGTCTGCGCACCGTCCCCGCGACCCGGCCTCGCCCTGCTCGTCGACACGGGGCTGGCCGACCACTTCATCCCCGAGCTGCCCGCCCTGCGCCTCGAGGTCGACGAGCACCACCGGCACAAGGACGTCTATGAGCACTCCCTGACCGTCCTCGAGCAGGCCATTGCGCTCGAGGGCCCGGCGGACGGCCCTGAGGAGTCGGTGCCCGGGCCCGACCTCGTCCTGCGTCTCGCCGCGCTCCTGCATGACATCGGCAAGCCGGCCACCCGACGCTACGAACCAGGCGGCGGCGTCTCGTTCCACCACCACGAGCTGGTCGGAGCGCGCATGGCGAGCAAGCGGCTCAAGGCGATGCGCTACGACAAGGCGGTCGTCAAGGCCGTCGCGCGGCTCGTCGAGCTGCACCTGCGCTTCCACGGCTACGGCGAGGGGCAGTGGACCGACTCCGCGGTGCGGCGCTATGTCACTGATGCCGGGCCACTCCTGCAGCGACTGCACCGGCTGACTCGCTCGGACAGCACGACCCGCAACATCCGCAAGGCGCAGCGGCTGTCACTGGCCTACGACGATCTCGAGCAGCGGATCGAGCGCATCGCAGCGGAGGAGGAGCTCGCCGCCGTCCGCCCCGAGCTCAACGGCAACGAGATCGCCGAGATCCTCGGCATCAAGCCGGGGCCGGTGCTCGGCGAGGCCTACAAGTACCTGTTGTCAGTGCGGCTCGACGACGGCCCCATCGGCAAGGACGCCGCTCGCGAGAAGCTTCTCGTCTGGTGGGCCGAGCGGGATGACTGATGCGTGCATCACAGTCGCATCGGTGACAATGCAATCGTGCGCACGACAATAGACCTCCCACCGGCAGTGCATCGCCGTGCCCGTGAGCTCGCGGCGGAGCACCACGACCGCGCCTCGACGTGGCTTGCCAGAGTCGACCGTTTCGCGGTCTGCCCGGTGGTGGAGGGTGCGCTGTTGCGCTTCCTGCTTCGAATGGACGAGTCGAGTGACAGAGCGGTTCGGATCCTCGAAGGCGTGCGTAGCCACCCCCGGGCGTCCTTCTGGCCGGACAACGTGTCCTACCTCGACCTCGACTGCAATGACATTCGGGGGCACCGACAGGTCATAGACGTCTACTTGGCCGGACTCGCTGCTTCACAAGGCGGTCGGCTCGCCACTTTCGACTGTGCGCTCGGCCAGCATCGCCCCGACGACACCCACCTCATTCCGTTTGATGTCACTTCGTGAACCCGGCGTTCCCGAAGTGACATCAAACGCCGGGGGACGGAAAGGTAGCCCACGGCCCTGGCACCATCGCCTGCGCACATACGGCAGCGGTCCGCAGCCTTCACATGAGCTGGATGCCCTGGCCCATCGATGTGAATCTTGTTTACACGACGTGAATCTTGCTGGTTGGGGAGTGTGAGGTTCCGGGAACTCCTCCAGCAGCACCTCGCCCGGATGGATCAGAGCAATCTTCGGCTTGACCCCACTTCCTCAGTGGTAGTCGACCACAGCGGCCACCCGGGATACCTCGGGCACTTGTCGAGCCCAGCGGCA
>DASUQN010000620.1:0-2714 GCA_036280515.1 Intrasporangium sp.
CTGCGGCGTGCGTCCTGGGCGGCATCCTCCTCGTCGCCGCCGAGGGCGGGCCAATGATGACCGAGACGGTCCCGCTCAACGCATTCCTCGGCTTCACCCTGCTGTTCTTCGGCTTCGTCCTCGGCAGCCGGGTCCTCGTCCTCATCTTCCACCAGCACCGAACCACGGCCGACGCCCTCCGCTCAGACTGGACCGCGTGATCCCAGCCGCGGGGACAGGACGTCGTATGCCGCTGAGCGCGCTTGCGCTGGAAGCCAGCTCAGCGGCATACGGCGTGGTAGAGGTGACGCCCGAGGGGCGGTGACCGCGTCACAGCCGGGACACGGGTCCAGAGGTGCTGTGCCACCCTTGTGCGCATGACGGTGCCCGAGGCGGTCGCGGCCGCCGCGCGCTCAGCGAGCCGCGTCGTCGTGCTGTCCGGTGCTGGCATGTCGGCCGAGAGCGGGGTGCCGACGTTCCGGGATGCGCAGACCGGCCTCTGGGAGCGGTTCGCGGCAGAGGACTTGGCGACGATGGACGCCTGGCGCCGGGACCGCGCCTTCGTGCTGGCCTGGTATCTCTGGCGGTTCCGCCTCGCGTCGGAGGTCGAGCCACACGCCGGCCACGTCGCGATCGCTCGGTGGGCCCGGATGCTCGGCGGCCCGTCCGTCTCGGTGGTGACGCAGAACGTCGACGACCTGCACGAACGCGCCGGCAGCGCCGACGTCGTGCACCTGCACGGGGCGCTGGCGAACTGGCGGTGCGAGGAGTGCGGGACGCCCTACAAGCGCAGGCTCCCGACGGTTGACGAAGGGACCGATCGGGTTGAGCCGCCGCGCTGTCCCGAGTGCGGGGCTGCAGTCCGGCCGGGAGTGGTCTGGTTCGGTGAGCCACTGCCCATGGACAAGTGGTACCAAGCCGTGGCGCTCGTCGAGAGCGCCGACCTCGTCCTCGTCGTGGGGACGTCGGGGATCGTCCACCCTGCCGCCGGGCTGCCGGCCATCGCTCGCGGCGCCGGTGCCGTCGTCGTCGAGGTGAACCCGCTCGAGACGGAGGTCTCCCACCTCGCCCATCAGGTGTGGCGCGAGACCGCCGCGGTCGCGCTCCCGAGCCTCCTCGCGTCGGCCACACCATAACTCCCGCGGTGGTGTCGACGGGACTGTGCTCCGTCTGCTCGGCTCGTGAACGATCAGCGTCGGTGACGAGGTGTCCTGGTGAGCGTCCGGTCGACGCCGCGTGGCTCGACCGGGTCGGAACAAGGCGTACCGTAACCTACGGAAGCGTAGGTTACGGTAGCGGAGGTTTCCATGGAGGGGCATCGAGTCCCGGTCGTCATCCAGGGCGGGATGGGCGTCAACGTGTCGTCCTGGCCCCTCGCCCGAGCCGTCTCCCGGCAGGGGCAGCTCGGCGTCGTTTCGGGCACGGCCCTCGACGCGGTGCTGGCGCGCGGCCTGCAGGACGGCGACCCGGGCGGCCACCTGCGGCGGGCGCTCGGAGCATTCCCGGACCAGGGAATGGCCCAGCGGGCCCTCGACCGCTACTTCATCGACGGCGGTCGTGGGCCTGACGTCCCCTACCGGCCCAACCCGACGCTGACGATCAGGCCGAGCCGCGGCGCCGTCGAGCTCTCCGTCCTCGGCAACTTCGCCCATGTGTGGCTCGCCAAGGAGGGGCATCACGGGATCGTCGGGATCAACTTCCTCGAGAAGGTCCAGATGGCCACGCCTTCGGCAGCGCTGGGCGCCATGGTCGCCGGCGTCGACTACGTCCTCATGGGTGCCGGCATCCCGCGCGAGATGCCCCAGCTGCTGACGGACCTCGCCGCCGGTCGGAGCGGGACCCTTTCGATCGACGTCCAGGACTCGACGAGGGTCCACACGAGCACGATCGACCCGGTCGAGGTGCTCGGCGCGCACCTGCCGGTCCTGACTCGGCCGCTCTTCCTCGCGATCATCTCCCTGCACAGCTTGGCCAGCTACCTGAACCGGGACGCGTCGATCCGGCCGGACGGCTTTGTCGTGGAGGGGCCTGCCGCCGGAGGTCACAGTGCGCCTCCGCGTGGCCGCCTGACGCTCGACGACGCGGGGCAGCCGGTCTACAGCGACCGTGACCTCGCGGATCTCAAGGCGATGTCGCGCCTCGGTCTGCCCTTCTGGCTCGCGGGCGCCTACGGCACGCCGGAGCGGGTGGCTGATGCCCTCGAGTCCGGTGCGGTGGGCGTGCAGTGCGGCACGATCTTCGCGCTCTGCACGGAGTCGGGTATCGCTGAGCCGCTGCGACGCCAGACCCTGGCCGAGCTCGCCGCGGGGACGCTGACCGTCCGCAACGACGCGGCAGCCTCGCCGACTGGATTCCCGTTCAAGGTCGCCGGGCTCCCGGGCACCTTGGCTGACGAAGACCTCTACGAGGCGCGGGAGCGGCTCTGCGACCTGTCCTACCTTCGCGAGCCGGTCGAGCGGACAGATGGGTCGGTGGGCTATCGCTGTGCAGCCGAGCCCGTCGACGCCTTCGTCCGCAAGGGCGGGGCGATCGAGGCCACGGTCGGCCGCAAGTGTCTCTGCAACGCGCTGATGGCGGACGTCGGGCTCGGGCAGCACCGCCGCGACGGCTACGACGAGGTGCCCGCCGTGACCCTTGGGCAGGATCTCGAGGGGGCTCGCCGGCTCCTGACCCACCACCCGGAGGGGTGGTCGGCGACGCAAGCAGTCGACTGGCTCCTCTCCCGGGACGAGGAA
>DASUQN010000621.1:0-2010 GCA_036280515.1 Intrasporangium sp.
GAGTCGCGACCAGTTCGGCTCAGGCAAGCGCAACACCGACCTCAAGCGTGCCGCCGTCGTCATCAACCCGACGAAGTTCGCCGACCTGCCGATGATCCGCGAGCGGATCACCTCGACCTGCCACGCCGCGGGCTGGGGCGAACCCCTCTTCTACGAGACCAGCGTGGCCGACCCCGGCACGGGGCAGGCGAGAAGGGCGGTATCCGAGGGTGCGAGTGTCGTGTGCAGCCTCGGCGGCGACGGCACGGTGCGGGCGGTCGCAGGTGCCCTCATCGGCACGGAGACCCCACTCGGCATCCTGCCCGCTGGGACGGGGAACCTCCTCGCCCGCAACCTCGACCTGCCGGTCGCCCTCGACGAGGCGGTCCACGCGGCCCTCACCGGCCGGAACCGCCGCATCGATGTCGGCGAGCTCGTCATCGGCGACCTGGACGCGCACGGCGAGCCCGTCGATGGCGGTGAGCTCGTCACCGAGCAGTTCCTCGTCATGGGAGGCATGGGCCTCGACGCCCTCATCATGGGCGGGACCAACGAGGTCCTCAAACAGCGGATGGGCTGGGCGGCCTACCTCCTGTCGGGTGTCAAGCACCTCGTCTCCCCGGAGTTCCGCACCCAGCTCCGGCTCGACTCCGAGCCCGAGTTCAAGCGGCGCGCACGGACCGTCGTCATCGGCAACTGCGGCCGACTGCTCGGCGGCCTCGTCCTCATGCCCGATGCCCGCGTGGACGACGGCAAGCTCGACGTCGTCATCGCCTCTCCCCGGGGGTTCGTCGGCTGGGCGCCGGTCATCGCCCGGGTGCTGACCCGGCAGCGGAAGGGTCACGCCACGCTCGACCACAAGGTCTGCCGGGAGGTCCGGGTGCGCGTCGACCGGCCGCTGCCCGTCCAGGTCGACGGTGACGTCGTCGGCGAGGCGACCGAGATCACCGCCTCGGTGCGACCCGCTGCCCTGACGGTCCGCGTCCCGATCGCCTGACCTCCGGGCGGATCGGTGCGAGGCTCGTCTCGTGAGCCGCGATGCACCAGCCAGCCCGTTCGCCGGATTCCAGACCGAGGCGCTCGCCTTCTACCTGGGCCTCGAGGCCGACAACAGCAGGACCTACTGGACCGACCACAAAGATGAGTGGGAGCGGGAGGTGCGCGGACCGATGCTCGCCCTCGTCGCCGCCCTCGCGGACGAGTTCGGCGAGGCGAAGCTGTTCCGCCCCAACCGCGACATCCGCTTCAGCGCCGACAAGTCGCCGTACAAGACGCACCAAGGCGCATTCGCCGCAACGCCGGGCGGCGCCGGCTACTACGTCCAGATCAGCGCGACGGGCCTCAGGGCCGGTGGCGGTTTCCGGGCGCACAACCAGGCGCAGACCGGCCAGCTGCGTGCGGCTGTCGATGCGGGTCCCCCGGGCGCCGAGCTGGAGGCTCTGCTGGAGTCCTTGCGCCGCAAGCGTTTCGAGGTTCGCGGGGAGCGGGTGAAGACGACACCGAGGGGCTATCCCGCCGATCACCCACGCATCGAGCTGCTCCGCCACAAGGAGCTCATGGCGATCCGTGACTTCGGCGACCCCGAGTGGCTGGGTACGAAGCGGGCGCTCGCCCGGGTGCGCGACACCTGGCGGTCGGTCCGCCCGCTCAACGAGTGGGTGGACACGCACGTGGGTGCCCCATAGGCCCGACCGAGGGAGGTGCGTCATGCATGTGATCCGGGCCCAACAGGTCTTCGACGGCGGTCGCTTCCTCGGGCCGGGAGACGTCGTCCTCGACCGTTCCAGCATCGTCTCGGTCAACGCGCCCACGGAGTATGCGGCAGACGTCGGGGTCGAGGATCTGGGTGAGGTGACGGTGCTTCCCGGCCTCGTCGACGCGCATCAGCACGTGTCCTGGGACTGCTCGACCGACATCGTCGGCTGGCACGAACTGCACGATGACGAGGCCCTCCTGGAGCGGGCCCGCACGAACGCTCGGCAGTCCCTGGCGGCCGGCATCACGACCGTCCGTGACCTGGGCGGGCGCGGC
>DASUQN010000622.1:0-5332 GCA_036280515.1 Intrasporangium sp.
CGCCGACGTGGGCGCCCGAGTCGTCGACGCGCACGGCCCGCCCCTCGGCGACACCGCCGGAGGGCAGGTGGACCCGCACCTGCGAGCCCGGGGTCGCGCAGAGCCTGCGGTACTCCTCGCGCGCCGAGCCGTCGCGCAGCACTGCCGGCAGCTCACGCAGGTAGGCGATGACGAGGTCCTCGCGGCGGACCTGCGCTCCGGCGAGGCGGAGCGAGGTCGCGGTGTCGACGGGCAGCTCACCCCGGCCCTGGTCGACGTTGACCCCGGCACCGACGACGACGGCGTGCTGCCCCTGCCCCCATCCTGTGAGCTCGCACAGGATTCCGGCGACCTTCCGACCATCATCAGCCGGGAGGAGGACGTCGTTGGGCCACTTGAGCCGTGCCTCGACGGGCGTTCCTGCGGCGGTGGTCACAACCCGGACCGCACGGACGAGCGCCACGCCGGCCAGCAGGGACACCCATGCCAGCGCCCGCGGGTCGGGCGCCGGCACGATGGCTGACACGGCGATCGACGCCCGTGGGGGCACCTCCCAGGACCGTCCCAGCCGACCCCGCCCACCCGTCTGGTCGTCCGTGAGGACGACGCGCCAGAGGGGACCGTCAGCGGAAGCCAGCCCAGCGGCATACCCCTGCGGGGGGAGCGCGGGGGGCGTGGCCCCGCGTGTGTCGGCGTACGACGTCACGATCTCCGCGGCGCGGCTGTTCGTCGAGCCGATCGAGGGATGGAACTCGACCGACCGCCACGGCTGACCGGACGTGACCAATGCCGCACGGATGCGGTCGGGGCTGAGCGATTCGCGCACTTTTCCAAGGCTAGAGTGCTCGCCATGGCATCGGAGCACGCGGCCGCCGAGGCGCAGCAGACCATCGACCTGTCGACGACGGCCGGGAAGCTCGCGGACCTCAAGCGACGGGTCGCGGAGGTCGCGCACGCCGGGTCGGAACGCGCCGTCGAGAAGCAGCACGCGCGGGGCAAGAAGACGGCGCGGGAGCGGATCGAGATGCTCCTCGACGAGGGCACGTTCATCGAGATGGACAAGTACGCCCGGCACCGGAGCAACCAGTTCGGCCAGGAGAAGAACCGGCCCTACGGCGACGGCGTGGTGACGGGCTACGGAATGATCGACGGGCGGCAGGTGGCCGTCTTCGCGCAGGACTTCACCGTCTTCGGCGGCTCGCTCGGCGAGGTCTTCGGCGAGAAGATCGTCAAGGTCATGGACTTCGCCATGAAGATCGGCTGCCCCGTGATCGGCCTCAACGACTCCGGCGGCGCGCGGATCCAGGAGGGCGTGGTCTCGCTCGGCCTCTATGGCGAGATCTTCTACCGCAACGTCCGCGCGTCCGGCGTCATCCCGCAGATCAGCCTCATCATGGGGCCGTGCGCGGGTGGGGCGGTCTACTCCCCGGCCATCACCGACTTCACCGTCATGGTCGACCAGACCAGCCACATGTTCATCACCGGTCCAGACGTCATCAAGACGGTCACCGGCGAGGACGTCGGGTTCGAGGAGCTCGGCGGCGCCAAGACGCACAACACGAAGTCCGGCGTGGCGCACTACATGGGCACCGACGAGCAGGACGCCATCGACTACGTCAAGGCACTGCTGTCCTACCTGCCGAGCAACAACCTGGAGACGCCGCCGTCCTACGACGAGGGGGAGGCGGACCTGACCGTCACCGACGACGACCGGTGGCTCGACACGTGCATCCCCGACTCCCCCAACGTCCCCTACGACATGCACGAGATCATCTCGCACGTCGTGGACGACGGGGAGTTCCTCGAGGTGCAGCCGCTGTTCGCGCCCAACATCATCACCGGCTTCGCCCGCATCGACGGCATGTCCGTCGGCGTCGTCGCCAACCAGCCGATGCAGTTCGCCGGGACGCTCGACATCGACGCGTCCGAGAAGGCCGCCCGGTTCGTCCGCACCTGCGACTGCTTCAACGTGCCGGTGCTGACCTTGGTCGACGTGCCCGGTTTCCTGCCCGGCACGTCCCAGGAGTGGGACGGCATCATCCGCCGCGGCGCCAAGCTGATCTACGCCTACGCCGAGGCGACCGTCCCGAAGGTGACGGTCATCACCCGCAAGGCCTACGGCGGTGCGTACGACGTCATGGGGTCCAAGCACCTCGGTGCCGACATCAACTTGTCCTGGCCGACCGGACAGATCGCCGTGATGGGAGCGCAGGGGGCAGTCAACATCCTCTATCGCAAGGAGCTCGCCTCCGAGGCCGCCGAGGGCGGCGACGTCGAGGCGAAGCGCCAGGAGCTCGTCACGCACTACGAGGAGACCCTTGCCAACCCGTACATCGCGGCGGAGCGCGGCTACATCGACACCGTCATTTCTCCGTCGAACACCCGGATGAACGTCACCCGAGCGCTCCGGGCCCTGCGCACCAAACGGGACACGTTACCGCCCAAGAAGCACGGGAACATCCCGCTGTGACCGCCCAAACCGCGAGGAACGAGCCTGGTCTGGACGGAACAGGCGAGCGCGCGAGCGAAGCGAGCTCGGCGCCGTTGGCGCTGCGTGTGCGCGGCAACCCTTCCCCCGAGGAGATCGCCGCACTCACCGCAGTTCTGGCGGTGGTCGGCGGCGGGTTCTCCGAGCCGCCGCCGCGACGTCCGTCACCGTGGTCCGACCCGTCGTGGCGGCTGGGCGTCGAGCTCCCTCCCCCGCTCGTGATCAAACGTCGTGATCAACGTCGGTGATCAACGTCACTGTGGGCGCCCAGCGCCTGACCCCGCAGGGACCTGCTCCGATGTCCCTTCGAGGGCCGTAGTGGTCTAGCCTCTCTCCTTGTGCCACTCGATCCCCTGAAGACGTCGTGATGCTTGCCGGTCGCTACCAGCTGGAGTCCCGGATCGCCACGGGAGGCATGGGCGAGGTCCATGTCGCCATGGACACGCGCCTCCACCGAAGGGTCGCCGTCAAGCTGTTGCGCGAGGAGCTCGCCGACTCCGGCGACTTCATCGAGCGGTTCCGCCGCGAGGCCTTGATGTCGGCGCGCCTCACCCACCCCTCGGTGGCGCGGATCCTCGACTACGGCCAGGACGGGACGACTCACTTCATCGTCATGGAGCTCGTCGAGGGCCGCGACCTTGCCAAGCTGCTCGCCGAGCGTGGACGCATCCCGGCACACGAGGCCGCCCGGATGACCGCCCAGGTGTGCGACGCGCTCGGCGCTGCACACCAGGCTGGCTTCGTCCACCGTGACATCAAGCCGAGCAACGTCATCATCACGCCGGACGGCGCCGTCAAGGTGACCGACTTCGGGATCGCCCGGGCGCTCGGTGGCTCGTCCCTGACGGAGACCGGGACGATCATGGGGACGGCGCAGTACGTCTCCCCCGAGATGGTGCGCGGTGAGCCGGCGAATGAGGCCTCCGACCAGTACTCGGTCGGGGTCCTTCTCTTCCAGATGCTCACGGGCAGCGTGCCCTTCGAGGGCGACTCCCCCGTGGCCGTGGCACTGCGTCACCTGGACACTGAGATCCCCCGACCGAGCTCCCTCGTCCCGGACCTGCCGATCGCACTTGACCAGGTGGTGGCCCGAGCCACGGCAACCGACCCTCGCGATCGGTTCCCGGATGTCGCGGCCATGGCCGCCGCGCTGCGACAGGTCGCCGCAGCCAGGCCCAGCCAGAGCGCGCCGACCGCCGCCCTCCCCCGGCCGGACCAGCCCACGGCCACGAGCGTCCTTCCCGCCGCCACGCACGCCCTCGCCAGCCGCCGGACCACTGACCCCCGCGACCGCGCCGACGCCTCCCGAGCAGCGCAGCGCGGCCGCACGCAGGCCTCGGCGACGTCTCACCGCGGCGGTTCCCGCGTGCGTTGGGTCGTCGCTGCCATCGTGGCGGTCGCCATCGCGTCAGCCGCCACGCTGGCGCTGACCCGCGGGGACGAGCCGGTCAGCCCGCCTGCCGCGTCCCCCTCGACCACCACCGAGGAGCAGCTCCCGACCGAGGAACCGGACACTCCGGACGGTCCCGCCATGCCTCGTGATGCCGTCGGTCGCGACCGCGCCGATGTCGTCGCCGACCTCAACTCGCGGGGTCTCATCGTCCGCTGGGCCCTGGTCCGGTCGGGCGCCCCCGAGGGCCAGGTCATCGGCACGTTCCCGCGCAAGGGTGAGGTCATGGAACGCGGTCAGACCGCGGTTCTCGTCGTCAGCCGCGGCCAGCTGCCCGGTGGGGTCGAGCCGATCGTGGTGCCTGAGGGCCTGGTTGGGGTGACAGCCGACGGCGCGACGACCATTCTCGAGCGCGCGAACCTGCGATACAGCACCGCGCCCATTCCCTCCGCTGCGGCGCCGGGCACGGTCGTCGGCAGCTGGCCCGCCTCGGGGGAGACTGCCAGCGACGGTGTCGTCGTCCTCGTCGTCGCCGCAGGTGAGCCCGGTGACTCCGGTGACTCGGGAGACGGTGCTGGCGACGCCAAGCAGGGCAAGAAGAAGAACGAGGGCGGCGGCAACGACCGGGATGACGACTAGGACGGCCCCTGGTCGCGTGATGCCCGGTGTCCGCATGACCACGGGCTGGGATACGTTCGGTCGGTGACCGACACCACCACCTCCACCGAGGCGCCCACCGCGCGCCCCCAGACCGACGTCGACCGCTTCGCCGAGAAGTACTTCGACGCGATGGTCGAGCTCAGCCCGATCCAGGCCACCTACCTGGGCGTGCCGGGCCGCGAGGACGAGCTCGACGACTTGTCCCCTGCCGGCCATGCCGCCCACAGCGACCTGCGACGGGCGACGCTCGCGGAGCTGGCCAAGGCCGCGCCGACGGACGACGTCGACCGGGTGACCATTGCCGCCCTGACCGACCGGCTGGAGCTGGCCGAGCAGCGACACGCTGCGGGGCTCGATGAGATGGCCCTCAATGTGCTGGCCTCCCCCCTGCAGCTCGTACGCGACATCTTCGACCTCATGCCCCAGGAGTCCGAGGCTCACTGGCACACCTTCGCGGTCCGCATGTCCCGCATTCCAGCGGCCCTCGAGGGCTACCAGGAGTCGCTCCTGGCGGCCCGCGAGCGCGGCCTGGTCTCGCCGCGACGCCAGGTCGTCGCCTGCGCCGAGCAGTCGCGCGACCTGATGGCGGAGGACGGCTACTTCGCCACCCTGCTGACCCGCGCGCGGACAGCCGATGGCCCCCTCGAGGGCAACGTCACGTCCGAGCTCGCGGCCGCGGCGAACGCGGCGTCAGCGGCATACGGCAACATGGCTGACTGGCTGGAGAGGGAGCTGCTCCCGCACGCCCCGGAGGCCGACGCCTGCGGGCGGGAGCGCTACGCGCTCGAGTCGCGCTACTTCCTCGGCGCGACCGT
>DASUQN010000623.1:0-2093 GCA_036280515.1 Intrasporangium sp.
CGGCTGCTCGTCCGCCGCGATGGGTTCGCCAGCCATCCCGGCCTGCTCGAGCAGACGCAACAGGCCGTGCCCGTCCGGGGCCAGGAGGGTCGGGACCGTCCGGCTGGCCCAGCCGCGCTGCGGACCCTCCGCACGACCGACCGGGTGCGACAGGACCTGCTCGGTCGGCGAGAGCTGCCGGATGCAGATGGCCCTGACCTTGTCGGCGCGCGCCTCGGCGAACTCGGCGTACAGCTGCGGGTCGTGCTGCCCGTCGTCGCCGACGAGGAGCCACGAGATGTTCGGGAAGTCGCGAGCGAGGCGGTGCAGTGAGCTGCGCTTGTGCTCCTGTCCGCTGCGGAACCACCCGGTGTTGGTCGCACCCCAGTCCGTCATGAGCAGCGGACCCAGCGGGTAGCCGCTCTCGACGAGGAAGCGCGTCAGCGTCGGGATGGTGTTCCAGGCACCGGTCGACAGGTAGACGATCGGCGCACCCGGGTGCGCGGAGAGGAGTCGGCGGTACATCGGCGCCATCCCGGACACGGCGCGCCGCGTCTTGCCGCTGCGGACGAGGGTGTTCCACGCCGCGATCATCGGCCGCGGCAGCATCGTCGTGATGACGGTGTCGTCGATGTCGCTGACGATCCCGTAGCTGACGTCGTCGCCGACGATGTAGACGTCGGCGGGCACCGGGTCGGTGCCCTGCGCCGCGACGACGACCTGGCGCCACCCCGGCTCGAGGCCGTGGTCATGGGCCACCACGTCGATGTAGCCGCCGCGGTCGGACCGGCCGTAGACCTCACGGTCGCCGATCGTGACGACCACGGGCACCCCGGCCGCCGGAGCCGTGACGAAGACTCGCCAGCCCCGGTTGTAGCGCCGGGGGGCAAGGGCGCCGGTCGCGTCCTGACGCTCGGGTGGCCCGGCATGGCCGCGGCGGCCGAGCACGATCCGCGCGAACACCCGGACATACGTGCTCGTGCCATAGCCGATGTGGGTGATGACCCGGTTCCCCCAGCCCCGCCCGCGAAGGACCCGCTCGACCTGCTCGTTGAAGGCGTCCTCGATGATGGCGGCCGCGTGCGGTCGGGACATGTCGCCAAACCTACTTCACGGCTCCCCCGTGAACGTGCACCCCGATGGAGTCAACACGGGTGAACAGGTTCCGGGCACGGGGTGACCGACCTTGGCGCATCATGTGCGCCATTCCTGTCCACTCGATCACTGGGACGGGACGCGTCGTACGGTGGAGGGCATGCGCAGGGGACCCTCGACACGCCGCACCATCTCCGCCGCACTCGCCGTCGTCCTCGCGACCACCCTCACGGCAGGCTGCTCGCTGTTCCAGTCGGAGCCCGATCCGGCCGAGGCCGCGGGCATGCTCGCCACCGGGCTCGCCAAGGCGGACCTCTCTGGCCTCGCGCTGGCCGGGAGCACGCCGGAGCAGGCGACTCAGTTCGTCACCAAGGCGTACGAGGACATGGGCGAGCTGCGTCCCGCGGTGACGGTCAAGGGCGTCACGACCGACGAACAGGGCACGGGGGCGACCGCGACGCTCCAGACGACCTGGGACGTCCCCGAGACGGACGAGGACTGGAGCTACGACACCGAGGTGAGCCTGGGTCGCGTCGACGACGTCTGGCAGGTCCGGTGGAGCCCCGCGCTCGTCGCTCCGGATCTCGCCGCCGACGAGACGCTCGACCTCGCGAAGAAGTGGCCCCAGCGGGCGGACATCGTCGACCGGTCCGGGAGCAAGCTCATGACCGAGCGGGAGGTTGCTCACGTCGGCATCGACAAGACGAAGGTCTCGGGTGAGGCGGCGACACGTTCGGCCACGCAGCTCGCCGCGGTCGTCGGGATCGACGGCACGGCCTTCGCCGAGCGGGTCGCTGCGGCAGGCCCGAGAGCCTTCGTCGACGCCATCACGCTGCGCGTCTCCGATCCTGCACTGGCCGACAACATCGGCCGCATCGACGCGATCAAGGGTGCGCTGCGGGTGCCGGCCATGGAGGTGCTGGGGCCGACCAGAACCTGGGCCACGCCGATTCTCGGCCGGGTGGCCGAGGCGACAGCAGAGCAGATCGAGAAGTCGGCGGGCGCCCTCGAGGTCGGCG
>DASUQN010000624.1:0-4064 GCA_036280515.1 Intrasporangium sp.
CGCGCCGTTGCGAATGACGTGCACCTCGCGCAGACCTCGGTCGCGCAGTGCCTCGGCAAAGCTGTCCGTCGTGGTCACGACTGCGCCAGACGTCCGCTGGATGGCCGATACGCCGAGGCTCGCGGCCCTGATGAGCCGGGAGCGCACGATTCGGCGGGTCAGGCCACGTGGCGCCGCTGCCTCGTCCCATTCGTCAGCGACGGCCAGCAGGTCGGGCCACGCGTCGCGCATCTCTGTGACGAGAGGGGCGCGGAGCGCCCTGGCGACGACGGCTCCGGCGGCGAGGGTGGGGATGGCGGGAGCCGTTGCTACGACGACGTCAGGGCGGTGCCTGCTCAGGCGGGCGATGGACAGGCGCGTCGTGTCGGCCGCCGATACGACCTGGTCGACGATCCGCGTGCCCAGCGCGTGCCCCTGCGAGCGGAAGTGAACCCGGTGCACGACCTCGCCGTACCGCCCGAGGTGCACCTGTCCAGCGGTCGGGCGGCTGGAGTCGCCCAGCAGGATCGCGTCTGGCTGGCGCGGCGGGGGAGTGACGACGGTGACGTGGTGGCCACGTTCGCGGAACCGTCGCACAAATGCACCCCAACGCTGTTGAGGTGCACCGAGCTCCGGCTCGTAGTGGTGGGTGAGGAGGAGGATCCTCATTGGAGGTATGCGGCGTGGGACACGTGACGATCTCTATGTTCGCGGGACGCCCCTGTGCGTCCCCTGTGCGGCGAGGCTACCGGACCGGGGCAAACCGCTCGACTCGGGCCCACCGAGGTGGGCGATGACTCATCAGTTGCTGGCCGGAAGCCATCAGTCGGCGTAGTCGTCCAGGGTGTCGGTGCGGATCGACTCGCCGAGGTCGGCCATCTTGGCCTCGTCCACGACGTCGATCGAGGCGCCTTGTGGGCTCGTGCCGAACCCGCTGAACGGCGCCGTGATGAACAGGACGTCGCCACCCCGAAGGCTGCGCATCGCAAAGGCCTCGCTCCGCATCGTGCCGACGTCGAGCTTCTGGTCGACCGTGAGGTTGCCCGTCGCCGCGTCGAGGAAGTCCTTGAGACGGATCGGGTTCGTCAGGGTCTCCGCGCTGAGGGTCTTGAGCATGAGCGCCTTGATGAATGCCTGCTGCCGTTTGCCGCGGGAGATGTCGCCCTCGCTGAGCTGCTTGCGCTGGCGGACGAAGATCAGGGCGGTCTCGCCGTCCATGTGCATGGTGCCCTCGGTGAAGGTGCGGCCGTTGCCGGTCGAGCCCTCCTCGACCTTGACGTCCACGCCGCCGACGGCGTCGGTCATCCGCTTGAAGCCCTCGAAGTCGACCATCGCGACGTGGTCGATCTCGACGCCGAGCAGGTTCTGCATGGTCTCGACGAGCAGCGGTGACCCGCCGAAGGCGTAGGCGGCATTGAGCTTGTTCTTGCCGTGCTCGGGGATCGACACGTAGAGGTCGCGCGGGAAGTGGACGAGCGTGACGTTGTGCCGGTCCTCTGGCACGTGGACGAGGACCATGACGTCCGACCGGACGCCGGTACGGTCCGCCGCCCCGTCGCCGCCGATGAGCAGGTAGTTGGTCCCGTTGCCGGCCGGCTGCACGATCCTCTCGCCGGCTGCGTTGGTCGGCCCGGGCACGTCCGGGAGCAGCTGCTCCTGCTTGATGTTCGACGAGACGATCTGGTTGAGCCAGGCGAGGTAGCCGCCGACGGCCAGCACCGGCACGAGGAGCAGGACGAGCGCCGCGACGAGAACGCGCCGGTTGCGGCGCTTCTCCCGCTGCTTCTTGTGCACGTCGCGGCGGCTGGCGCGGTCCGCGAAGAGCTCGTCCCCCTCGCCCTCGGCGTCGTGATAGGGAGCGTCTGGAGGTGTGGTGGAGGGACCATACATGGACACGAGGCGTCAGTGTAGGCGGTCGGTCAGGCGATGCCGTCCGCTCCTGCATCTCTCACAGTGGAATCACCTGAATGGCACACCGCGGCCCGAGGGCGGCTTCCAGGCGGCGGTCGGCGCCCATGAGAGGCACGCCTTGGGCCTCCGCCGTCGCGACGAAGGCGGGTCCAGGCCGTGGCGCTCTCGGCTGCTCCAGACCTGCCTTGGTGGTAGATGGGTAGACGCAGTGATGGGTAGACTGGTGTCGTGGGACTCAACATCAAGAACGAACGGGTGCATGCGCTTGCCCGTGAGGCGGCCCGCGTGACCGGCAAGAACCAGACCAGCGCCATCGAAGAGGCCTTGGAGCTGCTCCTTCGCGCATATGGCGCCGATCCACACGAGGCCGGTGTGGCGCGCAAGGTCGACACCGTCACGCGTCTCGTCCACGAGTACCAGGCTGATCCCGGCAACGAGCAACCCATGATCCGCGCTGTCGAAGACCTCTACGACGAGGCCACGGGGCTGCCGCGGTGATCGTGGACTCGTCAGCACTCATGGCCATCGTCAACGACGAAGCAGACGCCAAGCGCCTGCTCGCTGCGGCCGCAGCCGTGGACTGCCGGATGTCCGTGGCCACGTGGCTCGAGGTGACCATCGTGGCCGACTCTCGCTCCAGCGCCCACGGCGAGCGCCTGGACCGGATCATCGAGGCGCTCGCCATCGAGGTCGTCCCGGTGTCAGCGCGCGAAGGCGAGGTCGCGCGGGCTGCCCACCGCCGCTATGGCCGAGGGTCGGGCTCGCCGGCCCGTCTCAACTTCGGCGACTGCTTCGCTTACGCACTGTCGGTGACGGCAGGGGAACCGCTGCTGTTCATCGGTGACGACTTCACGCACACGGATGTGGCGCGGGCACGCTACTGATCACCTCAGCCCAGCATCAGCGATCAGGACTCATCAGAGTCTGGATGACAGCGTCGAGTGCGTCGCCCTCGAACTGGTGGCCGCCGTGTGGGTGCGGGACAACTATGGCTCTCGGCAGTCGGGCGGCGAGGAGTTCCAGGTGGCCCGCGGGGACGATGTCGTCGTCAAGGCAGTGGTGCAGCTCGAGGCGGAGTCTGGGGTCAAGTCGCTGGTCCACGTCGCTGGGCAGCTCGTAGTCGGCGACGGCCCACCCCTCGGGTCCCCAGTCGGGTGCAGCGAGGAGCACGAGTCGGGTGATCCGCAGATCGGCCTGCGTGAGCATCTTCAGGAAAGTCGTGCCGCCGAAGGAATGACCAACCACGGCCTTGACGTCAGGCTCAAAGTGGCTGGCGATCTGGGCCGACCACGCGGCGTACGACATGTCCTCGTCGCTCAGGTGCGGCATGAGGACCTCCTCAGTCAGCCCTTTCCGCAGCCTGTCGGCAATGGCCTGGTCGTCCGCATAGCCGCCCGCCCCGTGCAGGAAGAGGATCGCCATCCGCTGCAGTCTAGGACCGACGCGAGTCGAACCCGTTGGTGGCGCGGACGTAGCCGGGCGTGAAACAAGACCCACGCCCAGGGGTGGGTGAACTTTCACGGTCAGGGACTCGCCCACGTGGCATCTCCCATGGCCTGGGTGGGAAACGCCCGGATCGTGGACCGAGGTAGGTGTGCATAATCAGCGGTTATACATTCGATCACATGACGATCACCGATGTCCCGAGCCTGAGGCATGAGGTCACGGCTCGTGCGGAAGCGAGCCCAGCGGCATACGGCAACGTGAGCGAGGGCGGCAGGAGGCTGTCCCAGCTGGACGCGCTCGAGGCGGAGTCGATCCAGGTCATCCGGGAGGTCGCCGCCGAGCTCGAGCGGCCGGCACTGCTCTTCAGCGGCGGCAAGGACTCGGTCGTCATGCTCCACCTCGCCGCCAAGGCCTTCTGGCCGGCGCCGATCCCCTTCCCCGTGCTCCACGTCGACACGGGCCACAACTTCCCCGAGGTGCTCGACTATCGCGACGAGACGGTGACCCGCCTTGGCCTCCGGCTCGAAGTGGCTCGTGTGCAGGACTACATCGACGACGGGCGGCTGCGTGAGCGCGCCGACGGCACGCGCAACCCGCTGCAGACGATCCCCCTTCTCGACGCGATCAACGAACACCGCTTCGACGGCGTGTTCGGTGGCGGGCGACGCGACGAGGAGAAGGCGCGCGCCAAGGAGCGCATCGTCAGCCTGCGCGACGAGTTCGGCCAG
>DASUQN010000625.1:0-2141 GCA_036280515.1 Intrasporangium sp.
CCGAGGCCAGGCCGACGGCGGCGAACGCCTCGTTGATCTCGACGAGGTCGAGGTCGGCCGGGGCGATGCCCTCCTTCTCGCACGCCTTGGCGATGGCACGCGCGGGCTGCTGCTGCAGCGTCGAGTCCGGGCCGGCGACGACGCCGTGCGCGCCGATCTCGGCCACCCAGGTCAGGCCGAGCGCTTCTGCTTTGGCCTTGCTCATGACGACGACCGCGGCCGCGCCGTCGGAGATCTGCGAGGCGGACCCAGCGGTGATGGTCCCGTCCTTGCTGAAGGCCGGGCGCAGGCCCGCGAGCGAGGCGGCCGTGGTGTCGGCCCGGATGCCCTCGTCCGACTTGAACTCGATCGGGTCGCCCTTGCGCTGCGGAATGGACACGGCGACGACCTCGTCGTCGAAGATGCCGTCCTTCCAGCCCTTCGCGGCGAGCTGGTGCGACCGGGCCGAGAACTCGTCCTGCTCCGCCCGGGTGAAGGCCTGCTCGCCGGTGTTGGCCTGCTCGGTCAGCGCTCCCATGGCCTGGTCGGTGAAGGCGTCCCACAGCCCGTCGTAGGCCATGTGGTCGCGCATCGTGACGTCGCCGTACTTGTAGCCCTCGCGCGACTTCGTCATGAGGTGCGGTGCGTTGGTCATCGACTCCTGGCCGCCGGCGACGACGATCTCGAACTCGCCCGCGCGGATGAGCTGGTCGGCCATGGCGATGGCGTTGATGCCCGAGAGGCAGACCTTGTTGATGGTGATGGCGGGCACGGTCATCGGGATGCCGGCCTTGGCCGCGGCCTGGCGGGCAGGGATCTGGCCGGCTCCGGCCTGGAGGACCTGGCCCATGATGACGTACTCGACCTGTTCGGGCTGCACTCCCGCCTTTTCCAACGCACCCTTGATGGCGATGCCACCGAGGTCAGCGCCGGAGAAGTCCTTGAGCGATCCCAGCAGCCGGCCCATCGGGGTGCGGGCTCCAGCGACGATCACGGACACGGGACGGTCAGTCATGGCAATGCCTCTCCAACGTCTTTGGGGATGTCCCATCCACTCTAGACGCGACCTCGGGGAGGTCCACTCCCGCATGACCTAGCGCACACAGGGGAGCGAGCCCAGCGGCATACGACATTGGGTGTATGCCGCTGAGCTCGCTTGGTGCCCACGTGGCGTCAGCGCCCCCGTCGTCCCACGTCACGGGCGTACGCATCGAGCACCGCGAGCACGTCGGGGGCCCTCCAGAGGATGCGGCGCGCCTGGTGGTGGTTCGTGGGGACGAGCACTCCAGCGTCGGCGAGGACGCGGAGGTGACGGTGGACGTTGGTCTCGGAGATGCCGAGCTCCCGGGCAGCGGTGGCAGCGTCGACGACCGGGTGGGCGACGAGCAGGTCCGCGAGCCGCCACACGGCCGAGTCGCGTCGGGCACGCACGCGCTCGCGCCAGTCGGATCGGACCGAGGCGATGCGCTGGCGCATGACGCGACCGTGCTGGACCGCCCGGAGGCCCGCGAGCGCGAAGGCCGTGACGATCGGCTCGGCGTCACCCGAGCGATAGGCGTCGAGGGCCGCGACGTAGCCGTCGCGGTCGTGGAGCAGGCCCCCGGAGACGGGGATGGTGACGTGGCGCGTGACGCCCTTGGCCCGGAGCAGGGCGTGCACGAGCGCGCGGCCGGTGCGGCCGTTGCCGTCGGCGAAGGGGTGGATGGTCTCGAACTGGGCGTGCGCCACCGCGGCCTGCGCGAGGACGGGCAGGTCGTCCCGCGCGCAGAAGGAGACGAGGTCGTCGATCGTCGGGCGGATGCGGGAGTGGTGCGGGGCGACGAAGTCGGCCGTCAGGGGCGTGCTGCCGCCCGGCCCGATCCATACCGGCTCAGTACGCCACCCGACGAGGTGCGGGGACGTCTCGCGCAGCAGCGCTTCCTGCATGCGCAGGATCGCGTCCGCGTCGAGCCGGTCGGCGAGGTCGATGGCGGCCACCATGGCCTCCGCGTTGGCCACGACGACGGCTGCGTTGCCGCGGCCCGCATGGGTGACCTCGGCCTCTGCGACGGCGCGGGCGGACGCCGTGAGGTTCTCGATCTGGGAGGACGACGCCGACTCGCTGCGCAGGAGAATCGCGTCGAGGCTGGCGAGCTCACCTGTCGTCTCCGCGTCGAAGGCGC
>DASUQN010000626.1:0-4764 GCA_036280515.1 Intrasporangium sp.
CTCGGCCTGCTCGTCGCCGGTTGCAGCGGGGCGGGGCCCAACCTGACCACCGAGCCCCATCACGGCACTACCCACGCCACCGAGAACCACCACGGCGCGAGCCCGACGACCACAAAGCCGCCCCGTGCTCCACTGCGTGACGGTGAGAAGGCCCAGCGGATCGCGATGCCAGCCACGTACGTGCCGAAGGCGCCCAGCGGCGGCACGGACGACTACCGATGCTTCCTGCTCGACCCCAAGCTCACCCGGGACGGTTTCGTCACGGGCTATGACGTCGAGCCCGGCGATGCCTCCATCGTCCACCACGTCATCCTCTATCGCGTCCCGGCGAGCAAGGTCGCCCTCGCCCGGGCGCAGGACGCCCAGGCGCCGGGTGATGGGTGGACCTGCTTCGGCGGCACGGGCATCGAGCAGCAGGGCGCGAGCCTCGACGATGCCCCATGGGTCGGCGCCTGGGCGCCGGGGGGAAACGAGACCATCCTCGCGCCCGATCTCGGAATCCCCGTGGAGAAGGGGTCCCAGCTGGTCCTGCAGGTCCACTACAACCTGCTCCAGGGCGCCAAGCCCGACCGGACTGCCGTGGACCTGCGCCTGTCCACCTCCTCCAAGCTGACCGCCCTGGAGACCGTCCTCTTCCCCGCGCCGGTCGAGCTGCCCTGTCGGCCGGACAAGTCCGGCCGCCTGTGCGAGCGCGAGGCTGCGGTCTGGGATGTCGCCCAGCGGTTCGGCGACCGGGCCTCATGGCTGGTCGCCGGCCTCCTCGTGCTCTGTGACGGCGCGGTCATCCCTCATCCGGGGCCGACCCGGTCGTGCACCCGGACCGTCGAGGAGCCTGCGGTGGTCCGGGCGTCAGCCGGGCACATGCACCTGTTGGGATCGAGCATCCGCATCGAGCTGAACGCCGGGACGCCGAAGGCCAGGACCTTGCTCGACATCAAGCAGTGGGACTTTGACGACCAGGGGTCACGGCCGCTGCCGGCCACCCCGGTCGAGCGGGGTGACCGGATCACCGTGACGTGCACGCACGACCAGGCTTGGCGCGACAGGCTCCCGGCCCTGCAAGGGATCCCGGAGCGCTACGTGGTCTGGGGCGAGGGCACGACCGACGAGATGTGCCTCGGCATCCTCAGCGTGACGCGGTCATGAGGCGCCCGGGGGGGAGTCTCCCGCGATGTTGACCATCCAGCCGATGCCGAACTTGTCTGTGCACGAACCGAACTCATCGCCCCACATCTGCTTCTCGAGGGGGACGGACACGGTGCCGCCGTCGGAGAGCTTGGTCCAGTAGCCACGCAGCTCGTCGGAGTCGTCACCGCTGAGGCTCACGGTGATGTTGTCCCCGGGGTTGTACTCCATGCCCTGCGGCGTGTCCGACGCCATGAGGGTGTAGCCGCTGTCGGTCTCCAGCTGAGCGTGCATGATCTTGTCGGCGTCTGGGGAGTCGGGCTGGCCGTACTCGCCGAAGGTGTTGAGGTTGAGGGTGCCGCCGAACACGTCCTTGTAGAACTCCATCGCGTCGCGGGCGTTGTCCTTGAACGAGATGTAGGGGTTGAGTCGTGAAGCCATCTGATCCTGCTCCTTGGGTTGCGGTGCTGATCGGGCGCCTACCAGCGTAGGCCGCGACGCCCACGGCGGGCCGATTCAGCGGCGAGGCTCTCGCTCGAGTGCGACGATGGCGCCGTGGCCGAAGTGGACATTCCGGAAGTCACCGACTTCCTCGCAGAGCACGCACCTTTTGCCGCGGTCCCGCGCGAGGACCTGGAGCGGCTCGGCCGGCGCCTCACGGTGCGCTACGCCCGCCGTGGCACGCACCTGATGAGCGTCGGCAAGGGCAACGACGAGGTGTTCGTCGTCCGGTCCGGCGCCGTGCAGATCACCGACGAGAACGGCTCGCTGGTGGCACGCGGCGGCGAGGGCACCGGCTTTGGCACGACCGCCCTGGGCGGCCGTCCCTCCCGCTTCGACGTGGTGGCCATCGAGGACAGCCTCCTGCTCGTCATGTCGTCGAACGTCTTCCAGGCGTTGGCGGACGGGCACGCGGCGGTCCGCGACTTCTTCTCCGAGCAGCGCGAGGCGCGCCTCCGTCACGCGCTCCAGTCGCTGCCGCACCACGACCGGAGCAACGCCGTGCTCCAGACGCGGCTCCGTGACCTCCTCCGGCGCGAGCCGATCACCACGACCGGCGCCGCGACGATCCGCGAGGCAGCCGAGCTCATGGCCCGGCAGCAGGTCTCTTCACTGCTCGTCGTCGACGGCGATCGCCTCACGGGGATCGTCACGGACCGGGACCTTCGGACCCGAGTGCTGGCCGCAGGGCTCGAGACGACCCAGCCGGTCCGCGCCATCATGACGAAAGACCCGGTCACGGCCGCGCCGGACGACTTGGCGATGGAGCTGGTCCTGGAGATGACCTCCCGCAACATCCACCACATGCCGGTCGTCGACGGCAACCGTCCACTCGGCATGCTGACGAGCACCGACCTCATGCGGCTGGAGCGCGCCAATCCCATCCACCTCGTGGGCGACGTGGCCAAGGCGAAGGACCTCGACGCCTTGGTGCTGCTCAGCCAGCGGCTGCCCCGGATCATCGACCAGCTCGTCCACGAGGACGCGACAGCGGACGGGATCGGGCGCATCGTCACCGCGGTCGGGGACGCGATCGAGCGACGGCTCATCACGCTCGCCGAGCAGCATCTCGGGTCCGCGCCCGTGCCCTACGCCTGGATCGTGCTCGGCTCCCAGGCCCGACTCGAGCAGGGACCGGGCAGCGACCAGGACAACGCCCTCGTGCTTTCCGACGATGCCACACCGGAGCACGGCGCCTGGTTCGCGGCCTTCGCGTCCTTCGTCGTCGACGGACTCGTCGCCTGCGGCTACCCGCGCTGCCCCGGAGGGATCATGGCGACGAACCCGCAGTGGCGCCAGTCCCTGCGCGAGTGGCGCCGGATGTTCGCCAGCTGGCTCGACGAGCCGACACCGGACGCCGTGCTCCGGTCGGCGATCTTCTTCGACATGCGCCTCCTGCACGGCGATCGCGACCTGGTCGACAGGTTGGACGGGCAGGTCGCCGACTCGGCACCTGAGAGCGGCCGCTTCCTCGCCCACCTCGCTCGGAACGCTGCGCGCAACGAGCCACCCCTCGGCTTCTTCCGGGGGTTCGTCCTGGAGCGTGAGGGAGAGCACAAGGACCGGGTCGACCTCAAGCGGGGCGGGGTGCATGCCATCGTCGAGGTGGCGCGCGTCCAGGCCCTGTCCCGCGGACTGCCGCAGGTCAATACGCTCGCCCGGATCAGCGCCGCGGCCGGGGCGGGGGCGCTGTCCACGGCGACGGCCGCCGACCTGCACGATGCGTTCGAGTTCATCCGCTACGTACGCCTCACCCACCAGGCACGCCAGTTGCGTGAGGGGCAGGATCCGGACAGCTTCGTCGCGCCGAACGAGCTGAGCAGCTTCGAGAAGCGGCACCTCCGCGACGCCTTCCAGATCGTCCGGTCGGCCCAGCAGCTGGTGGTCCAGAGCTACCCACTCGGATTCGTGACGTGATCCGGGCGCTCCTCGGCTTTGACCGGCGGCGGTCCCGGCTGGCCGAGCAGGCACCTCCCGGGCCCGTCCGGGACTACCTCGCGACACCGCTCCCCGGGCCGCGCACCGCGGTGGAGGACCTGCGCCTGCTCGCCGTCGACATCGAGACCACCGGCCTCGACCCACGGACTGACCACATCCTCTCGGTCGGCTTCGTGCCGCTCGACGGCCTCGTCATCGACCTGTCCGGCGCGACGCACCTGCTCTGCCGGGCCGACGCCGAGGTCGGCCAGAGCGCCGTCGTGCACGGGATCACCGACGACGCGCTGACCGAAGGCATCGAGCTGTCCGAGGTCATCGAGCGAGTGGCCGCGGCCCTCAAGGGCCGGGTCCTCCTCGTGCACCACGCAGCCATCGAGACCCAGTTCCTGTCCGCAGCGAGCCAGGGCACGCATGGCGTGCCCCTCCCGGTCGAGGTCGTCGACACGATGGAGCTCCAGGCACGAGTGCTCCGCAGCCATTCGGGCGCCGACCTGCCGCCGGGTGCACTGCGGCTCCCAACGGCGCGTGAGCACCTCGGCCTGCCGCGCTACGGGGCGCACGAGGCGCTGACCGACGCTCTCGCCTGTGCCGAGCTCTACCTCGCCCAGGTCGCCCGGTTGAGTGGGGGGCGGGGCATGGCACTGAAGGCGCTCCAGCGCTGAGGCACCCAGACGACGCGGCTCAGGGTCGGTAGCGGCGACGGGCGCCCGCCCGACCATCCTGCCGTGACTCGGACCCCAAGGGCTGTTGCGGCCGTCCGTCATCGGTCGGGCCGCGACCACCCTGGCATCCGGGGCAGTAGAACATCGTTCGTTCCCGCGTGGGCTGACCGATGGGCGCGACCCGCACGGTCGCGCCGCAACGGCGGCACGTGCGGCCGCTCCGGCCGTGCACGAAGGTCGTCTCGCCCCGGGCCCGTGAGCCGGTCGTCGACTGGACGGCATCTCGTCGTCCGCTGTCGATGAGGCGGTGCGCACGCTCCACGAGCTGCTCGACGAGCGACCGCTCCAAGCCGGACGCCGTCGCCCAAGGCGGCACCCGGAGGACGAAGAGCGTCTCGGCCGTCCACAGCGTGCCGAGCCCAGCAAGGTTGCGCTGGTCGAGCAGCGCCTCCCCGATGGGAACCGCCGCGTGCGCGAGGTTCTCGACCGCACGGGCAGCGTCCCAGTCGGGACCGAGCAGGTCCGGGCCCAGGTGCCC
>DASUQN010000627.1:0-9978 GCA_036280515.1 Intrasporangium sp.
GGTGTGCGACTGGACGTCGACCAGGAACTGCGCCCGCAGCAGCATCGCCAGCTGGCCCAGGTTCATCTCGGGCACGATGACCCGGCGGTAGCGGCGCAGCACCTGCCCGGTGTTGGCCGGGAACGGGTTGAGGTGGCGCAGATGGGCCTGGGCCACCCGGGTCCCGGTCGCCCGGGCCAGGCGCACCCCGGCCGCGACCGGGCCGTAGGTCGAGCCCCAGCCCACCACCAGGACCTCGGCGTCGCCGGTCGGGTCGTCGACCTGCAGCGGGGCGATCGTGTCCGCAATGCCGTCGATCTTGGCCTGGCGCAGCCGGACCATCTTGTCGTGGTTGTCCGGGTCGTAGGAGATGTTGCCGGTGATGTCGGCCTTCTCGATCCCGCCGATGCGGTGCTCCAGCCCCGGCGTGCCCGGGATCGCCCACGGCCGGGCCAGCGTCTCCGGGTCCCGCCGGTACGGGTGGAACACCGGCGCCCCGTCGGCCGTCACGTCGTTCGGCTCGGTCGCGAACTCCACGGTCAGGTCGGGCAGCTCGCTCGTCGTGGGCAGCCGCCACGGCTCGGAGCCGTTGGCCAGGTACCCGTCGGACAGCACGATGACCGGCGTGCGGTAGGTCGTCGCGATCCGCACCGCCTCCACCGCGATGTCGAAGCAGTCCGCCGGGGTCGACGGCGCCACCACGGCCACCGGGGACTCCCCGTTGCGCCCGAACAGCGCCTGCAGCAGGTCCGCCTGCTCCGTCTTGGTCGGCAACCCGGTCGACGGGCCGCCACGCTGGATGTCGCAGACCACCAGCGGCAGCTCGAGCGACACCGCCAGCCCGATCGTCTCCGCCTTGAGCGCCAGGCCCGGCCCGGAGGTCGTGGTCACCCCCAGCGCGCCCCCGAAGGAGGCACCCAGCGCCGCCCCCACCCCGGCGATCTCGTCCTCGGCCTGCATCGTCGCCACGCCGTACCGCTTCAGTCCCGCGAGGGTGTGCAGGATGTCCGAGGCCGGGGTGATCGGGTAGGACCCGAGGAAAAGCGGCAGCCGCGCCCGGTGCGCCGCAGCGACCAGCCCGAGCGAGAGCGCCACGTTGCCGGTCACGTTGCGGTACGTCCCCGCGCGCATCGGCGCCGGCGACACCTCGTAGGACACCGCGAAGTCCTCGGTCGTCTCCCCGAAGTGGTACCCCGCGTGCAGCGCCGCCAGGTTCGCCTCCAGGATGTCGGGCTTGCCGCCGAACTTGCTCTTCAGGAACGCCTCGGTGCCCTCCATCGGCCGGGTGTACAGCCAGGACAGCAGGCCCAGGGCGAACATGTTCTTCGCCCGCTCCTTCTCCTTGCGCGTCAGCTCCGTGAACGGCGCCAGCGCCTCCACGGTGATCGAGGTCAGCCCCACCGCGTGCACGTGGTAGCTCTCGAGCGAGCCGTCCTCGAGCGGGTTCGTGCCGTACCCCACCTTGGCCAGGTTGCGCTTGCTGAACTCGTCCGTGTTGACGATGATCGTGCCCCCGCGGGGCAGGTCGCGCAGGTTCGCCTTCAGCGCGGCCGGGTTCATCGCGACCAGCACGTCCGGCCGATCCCCCGGGGTCAGCACATTGTGGTCGGCGAAGTGCAGCTGGAAGCTCGACACCCCCGGCAACGTCCCCTGCGGAGCACGGATCTCCGCCGGGAAGTTCGGCAACGTGGACAGGTCATTGCCCAACAAGGCCGTCTGTGAGGTGAACCGGTCGCCGGTCAACTGCATGCCGTCGCCGGAGTCCCCGGCGAAACGAATGACCACGCGATCGAGCTTCTGGACCAGTTTGGTGCTCATGCTCTGCGACGTCCTAAGCGTTTCCTAGACATGTGGCCGAGGTGTTTCCCGAGGGCCATTACCCATGCTAGTTCGCGCGTCATTCAGGTTTGTGCAGGTTGCCACGTGATGGACATGTCGCCCTGCGCACGTGGTGCGTCCCCAGGCGTGGTCGTATGCCGCTGGGCTCGCTCCCAGCCCGACGCCAGAGCGACTGCTCACTCGCCAACAAACGGTGCGGGGTGGACTCGACACCACTGCGGTTCCGGCATCGCTAGGCTGGCCGGCATGTCCGGGTATGTCGCCGTCGCAGCCGTCCTCGGGGCCGGCCTGCTCCTCGTGACGGTCGCCATGGTCGTCCGGCGTCTGCTCGCCCCGCACGCCCCGCATGTCGGCAAGCTGACCACGTACGAGTCCGGCGTCGACCCGGTCGGCGAGGGCTGGGCACAGACGAAGGTCCGCTACTTCGTGTACGCCTTCCTCTACGTGGTCTTCGCCGTCGACGCGGTCTACCTCTTCCCCTGGGCCCACGTGCTGCGATCGGCCGACATCGGCACCGCCAGCCTCGTCGAGATGGGCATCTTCATCGGCGTCATCGTCCTCGGGCTGGCGCACGCGGCCCGCCGCGGTCTGCTCAGGTGGGTGTGATGAGGTGGATGTGATGAGGTGGGTGTGATGAGCGATCCGGTTGGTCTGCCAATGCCGACGGTCCGCCCCCTGGAGGGCCGGATGGGGGTGCTCGGCGAGCACGCCCCGAAGCCCATCAAGGTCGTGCTCAACTGGGGCCGCCGCTACTCGCTGTGGGTCTTCAACTTCGGGCTCGCCTGTTGCGCGATCGAGTTCATCGCGACGTCCATGGGCCGGCACGACTTCATCCGCCTCGGCGTCATCCCGTTCGCACCCGGTCCGCGTCAGGCGGACCTGATGGTCGTCTCCGGGACGGTGACGGACAAGATGGCCCCGGCCATCCGGCGTCTGTACGACCAGATGCCCGAGCCGAAGTACGTCATCTCCTTCGGGGCCTGCTCGAACTCCGGGGGGCCCTACTGGGACTCGTACTCCGTGACCAAGGGCGTCGACACCGTGATCCCGGTCGACGTCTACGTGCCGGGTTGCCCCCCGCGCCCCGAGGCCCTGCTCCATGGCATCATCCGGCTCCAGGAGCAGATCGCCAAGGAGCGCCTGACCGGCGCCAAGCTTCGCGGCCGCTACGCGGGGACCCGGTTGGCCACCGCAGGCGATGTGAGCCGTCCGCTCGTGACCAAGCCCAGCGGCATACGAACTGATGGCGAGGCGACGCGTGAAGGTCACTGACGTCCGCGACGTCCCCTTCGGGGAGTGGTCGTCGACCGTGCTGACCCTCCGCGACGAGGGCTACTCCTACTTCGACTGGCTCACTGCCGTCGACCAGACGGACGCCGTGCAGACGGAGGACGACGCCGCGGTCGCCGGGTTCGACGTCGTCTGCCATCTGATCCGCGTGGGTGAGCCGGGCCGTCTCGAGTCCGTCCTCCTGCGCACGCGGGCCGCCGAGGGGCTGCCGGTGCCATCGATCACCCGCGTCTTCCACGGGGCGGCCTGGCACGAGCGCGAGACCCACGAGATGTTCGGGGTCGACTTCGACGGCTTCGACGACGGGACCGGTCTCGGCCTGCGGCCGCTACTCCTGCCGGACGGCTTCGAGGGCACCCCGCTGCGCAAGTCGTTCGTCCTTGCTGCGCGCGCCTCCAAACCGTGGCCCGGCGCGAAGGAGCCGGGCGAGGGCCACGGTGAGGGGTCCCCCGGACGTCGGCGGGTGCAGGCTCCCGGCGTGCCCGGGCCGGAGTGGGGCCCGCGATGAGCGAGGGCTGGACCATTCTTGAGGTCGTGCTGCGCGCCATCGCGGTGCTCGCGGCGTTCCTCGTGCTGCCCCTGCTCGTCGGGCAGACCGAGCACAAGGTCATGGCCCACATGCAGGGCCGGCTCGGGCCGATGTACGCCGGCGGCTTCCATGGCTGGGCCCAGCTCGTCGCCGACGGCGTGAAGTTCGTCCAGAAGGAGGACATCACGCCGGCGCGCGCCGACCGGTGGGTCTTCCGGCTCGCTCCCTTCGTCGCGCTCATTCCCTACGTCGTCGCCCTGGCGGCGATCCCGTTGTCGCCCAGCGTGGTCGGTGCCGAAGTGCCGGGCAGCGCGCTCCTCGTCCTCGCCGCGACGGGCGTCGGCATCATCGGCCTCCTCATGGGCGGATGGGCCTCGGCGAGCAAGTACTCACTCCTCGGTGCCATGCGCGCGGCCGCCCAGCTGCTCAGCTATGAGCTGCCCATGGTGCTGGCCGTGGCATCCGTCGCGCTGGCGGCCGGAACGCTGTCGCTCGTCGGCATCGCCGAGGCCTGGACGCCCTGGTGGCTGCTCTGGCAGGCGCCTGGTGCGCTCGTCTTCTTCGTGGCGGCGGTCGCTGAGCTGCAGCGTCCGCCCTTCGACATGCCGATCGCCGACTCGGAGCTCGTCTTCGGCGTCTTCACCGAGTACACCGGCCTGCGTTTCGCGTTCTTCCTGCTCGCCGAGTACGCCGGGATCGTCGTCTTCTCGCTGCTCTTCGCGAACCTCTGGCTCGGAGGCTGGGCCGGGCCGTTCGACGACTGGTTCGGCTGGCTCTGGACCCTGCTCAAGGGTTTCATCGTCGCAGTGGTCATCATCTGGCTCCGCGTGTCATGGCCGCGGCTGCGCGAGGACCAGCTCCAGCGGCTCGCCTGGGTCTGGCTCGTCCCGATCGCGTTGCTGCAGCTCGCGATCACGGCTGTGGGGGTGGTGATGATGCGATGACCGAACCGGCAGATTCTGCACATTCGACCGAAGCTGGCGCGGCGCCAATTGCACACTCGACTGGGAGTGGGGCGGCGCCACCTGCACCCTCGGCGTCGAGTGGGCAGAAGGAGACCCAGCCCACAAGCAAGGGCGGGCGGCACGCGAGCAAGCCCAGCGGCATACTGCCGGGTCTCGTCAAGGGACTCGCGGCGACGGCGCGCACGATGACCCGCCACACGCACACGGCGGAGTACCCCGACGTCGCGCCCAAGCTGCCACCACGGTCGCGCGGCGTGATCGCGCTCACCGAGGAGAACTGCACGTCGTGCATGCTCTGCGCGCGCGAGTGCCCCGACTGGTGCATCTACATCGACTCCCACAAGGAGGAGATCCCACCGACCACACCGGGCGGGCGGGCGCGCCAGCGCAACGTGCTGGACCGCTTCGCGATCGACTTCTCGTTGTGCATGTACTGCGGGATCTGCATCGAGGTGTGCCCGTTCGACGCGCTGTGGTGGAGCCCGGAGTTCGAGTACGCCGAGCTCGACATCCGCGACCTGATGCACGAGAAGGACCGGCTGGGCGCGTGGATGGCGACGGTCCCCCCTCCTGCCGCCCTCGATCCCGGCAGTGCCGACCCGGCCGAGCTCGTCGCATCGTCGCGCCCGCCCCGGCCGTCACGTGGCGCCCCCGGCGAGGCCGGCCCCGCGGCGACGCGGGTGCGCCGGGCGGGGACCGACATCACACCCGGGGCAAATGGCGACGGAGCCAGTGGCGCTGCCGACGGCTTGAGAACCACGCAGTCCCCGGGGGACGGTGACGCGTGACCTCCCGCGAGATCGCCTTCGTCGTCGTCGGCGCCATCACAGCTCTCTCCGCCCTGCTGTCCGTCACCACGAAGCAGGTCGTCCACGCCGCGCTGTGGCTGCTCGTGTCGCTCGGTGCCCTCGCCGGCGCCTACGTCGTCCTCGGCCAGGAGCTCGTCGGGCTCGTCCAGCTGCTCGTCTACGTCGGGGCGATCGTCGTGCTCGTCCTCTTCGCCCTCATGCTGACCCGTGCGCCGATCGGGCCGCACCCGGAGATCGACACAGCGCCCTGGCAGCGCGCGCTGGCGAGCGCCTTGGGAGGTGCGACCACGGTGCTGCTCGCGTCGGTGCTCATGCCGTTCTTCGCGTCGGCCGACGTGGCCGACGACGTGCCCGGGACGCCACAGATCGGGGAGGCCATCTTCGGCACCTGGGTGTGGCCCTTCGAGCTGCTGTCGGTGCTCCTGCTCGTCGCCCTCATCACGGCGTTCGCGGTGTCACGCCTCGTCCTCCAGCGCGAGGGGCACGTGCGATGAGCCTCGTCTACCCCGCCGCGCTCGCAGCGGTGCTCGCGGGGATCGGCGTCTATGGAGTGCTCGCCCGGCGCAACGCCGTGCTCGTCCTCATCGGCGTCGAGCTCATCCTCAACGCCGCGAACCTTCTTTTCGTGACGGCCGGCTCGCGATCTGGCGTGCCCTTCGCGGCCGGTCCTGTGCTCGCCCTCTTCGTCATCACGATCGCGGCGGCCGAGGTCGTCGTCGCCCTCGCGATCATCCTCGTGATGTTCCGCCGGTTCGGCCACATCGACCTGACGTCCACCCCCGACCTCACGGACCAGCCCGAGCCGACCGACGGCGATGACGCGGGCGAGGCGGAGGAGGCGGGCGAGGCGGGAGTCGTGGACGACACGGCGCCCCCGGCGGCCGCGGCGTCGGACGAGCATGACCGTCGGCTCCCGGAGGGAGTCTCGTGACCTGGGTCGTCCGGCTCATCGTCCTGCTCCCCGCTGTCGCCGGGCTCCTCGGCCTGCTCGCCCGGCGCCAGCGCGTCATCGCCTCGGGCATCGCGGTCGGGGCGGCCGCCGTCGTGACCGTCCTCGGCCTGCTCCAGTGGATCGCGCCCGTTCGCGCCACCGACATCGACTCGCTGGGCGGCCTGCCGCTCCTTGATCTCAGCGTCCCGCTGCACCTGCTCTCCGACCGGCTCTCCGGACTCGTCAGCTTCGTCGTCGCCCTCGTCGTGCTCGCGATTCAGGTCTTCACGGTCTGGTACCTGCGCGACGACAAGCGCTATGGCCAGTTCGCGGCAACGGTCTCCCTCTTCGCGGGCGGGATGCTCCTCGTCGTGCAGTCCGCCGACCTCGCTCTCACCCTGGTCGGCTGGGAGATCATGGGCTGGTGCTCCTGGCTGCTCATCGGGCACGACAGCGAGCGATACGCGGCCCGCCGAGCGGCGTACAAGGCCTTCGTCGTCACCCGCGTCGCGGACATCGGCATGGTCGTCGGCCTGGTCGCCCTCGCCGTGCGAGCCCGCAGTACCGACCTGCTCGACGTGCTCACCGTTCCCGGGTCGGACGGGCTGCTCACCCTTGGCCTGGTCGGCGTGCTCATGGGCGTGGCCGGCAAGTCGGGCCTGTTCCCCTTCCACGACTGGCTTCCCGACGCGATGGAGGGCCCAACCCCGGCGTCGGCCCTCATCCACGCGGCGACCATGGTCGCCGCCGGCACCTACGTCATCGCCCGGCTCTTCTCCCTCTACTCCGTCGACGACGGGGCGCGGCTCCTTCTCGCGGTGCTCGCCGCACTCACGATGGTGTACGCCGCTGGGCTCGCCCTCATGCAGAGCGACGTCAAGCGGTTGCTGGCCTATTCCACGCTGAGCCAGGTCGCCATCATGCTGGGCGCCATCGCAGCGGCCCCGGCAGAGGTCGGCCCCGTCCCGGGGGTCTCCCACCTCATCGGCCACGCCTTCTTCAAGGCGCTGCTCTTCCTCGGCGTCGGCTGGCTCGGCGTCCTGGTCGGGGGGACCATCCTGGCCCGGCTGCGCGGTCGCCTGCGGCTCCGTGGAGCGCTGCGGTGGTCGATGGCCATCGGTCTGGCGGCGCTGGCCGGCGTTCCACCGCTCATCGGCTTCTTCACCAAGGAGACCGTCATCGACACCGCCCTCGCAGGCGTCTCGGAGGACGTCGGACCCGGGGCCTGGCTGGTCCTCGTCGCGCTGCTGATCACGGTCTTCCTGACGGCGGCCTACTGCACGCGAGCCTGGCTGCTCCTCGACGGGCCGTTCGACCCGTCCGGGAAGGCGGCCACGCTGACTCCGGCCCGCCTGACCGGGGCCGTTTCCGAGGCCCGACCCGTCTCCGATCACGAGGTGCCCGAGGCGCACGAAGGACACGAGGCCCAGGCGCCGATCACCTTGTCGGCCGCGGTGGCGGTCGCGGGCCTGGCCGTGTTGACCGTGATCGGCACGCTCTTCCTGACCACGGTCGAGGGTGCGCTCCACCTCGGCTGGCTCACGGCAGTCCTGTCGATCCTGCTCATCACCGGCGCCGCCTTCGAGGTCTGGGTCCTGAGCCGCGGTGGGCACGATGACGTCGCCGACCGGCTACCGGCCGCGGTCCGGGCGGGTGCCGAGCGCGGCTTCGGAGCCGACACCGCCTACGCCCGTTTCGGGATGGCGGTCACCGCCCTGGCGCGGCTCGTCGTCGTGCTGGACCGTGACGTGGTCGACGCCTACCCGCGCGCGACCGTCGTGGCAACGCGTGGGCTCGGCCGTCTGGGTGAGCGGAGCCACCGCGCAATCCCCTCCCTGGCCATCGTCGGCCTCGTCGTCGGCGTCGGCATGGTCGTCGCGGTGGGGGTGGCGGCATGGCTCTGACGCTGCTCCTCCTGTTGCCGCTGCTCGCGGCCACGGTGCTGTTGGCGATGCCGACTGGCACCGCCAGCAGGACCGAGCCGGGCGTCGCCATCGCCGCGCTCGTCGCCGCGCTCGTCACCGCCGGGCTGGCCGTGGCCGTCGTGGCAGGCAGCCAGAGCGTCGACGTGCCGTGGATCCGCAGTCTCGGGATCCGTTGGCACTTCGCCGTGGACGGCATCTCGGCGGCCCTGGTGCTGTTCACGGCCCTGCTCGTCGTGGCGGTCGTGCTCCATGCGCTCGCGGCGCCGACCCCGCAGGGCGGCTCGCGCTCGACCTACTTCGGCTGCATCCTCCTCGTCGAGGCCGGCGCCCTCGCGACCTTCCTGGCACGTGACGCACTGCTCTTCTTCATCGCCTTCGAGGTCGTCCTCGTGCCGATGTGGCTGCTCATCCGGCGGTTCGGCGACGAGCACGTCCGCGACACGGCACGCGCCGACGCGTCAGGCCGGTTCATCCTGTTCACCGCCTTCGGGTCGACGCTGATGCTCATCGGCATCCTGTTCCTCGTGGCCCACCAGGGCACGTCAGATCTGACGGTCCTCGCTGGGCTGCACGGCGAGGGACTGTCACGCAGTCTCGAGATCGCGATTGCCGCCGTCCTCCTCACCGGGCTCGCCGTCAAGGTGCCGCTGTGGCCGCTGCACACGTGGCTCCCGTCGGCACACACCATCGCGCCGACGGCTGGGTCGGTGCTGCTCGCCGCGGTCCTGCTCAAGATGGGCACCTACGGCATCGTCCGGCTCGCGGTCGCCGCCGTCCCCGACGGGGTGGCCGCCCTGAGCCCGGTGCTCGCCGTCCTGGGTGCAGTTGGCACGATCTGGGGAGGCCTCGCCTGCCTCGTCGAGCGGGACCTCAAGCGGCTCATCGCCTACAGCTCCGTGGCCCACATGGGGTTCATCGCCATCGCCATCGCCTCAGGAAGCCACACCGGGCTCCAGGCAGCACTCTTCGGCAACATCGCGCACGGGATCGTGTCCGCCCTGCTCTTCTTCCTCGTCGGGGACCTCAAGGAGCAGTGGGGCTCCGCCGACCTCACCGTCCCGCGAGTGGCGCTGCGCGACCGCGCACCCCGCTTCGGCGTCGCCTTCATCTTCGGTCTCGCGGCCGCCCTGGGCCTGCCGGGTCTGGTCACTTTCTGGGGCGAGTTCCTCGCGCTCTACGGCGCGTGGTCGCCGGCGGAGGGGGTCAACGTCGGGGTGCTGCGCGCCACGGTGGTCGTCGGCGCCGTCGGTCTCGCCCTCGCCGCCGCCTACGCCCTTCGCGTCGCCCGGATCCTCTGGGCCGGGGAGGGCGCGCCCGAGACCGAGGCGGTGGCCAGGGACGTCGTCGCCGACGAGCGCGGTATCCGGTGGGGAGTCGTCGTCACCCTCATCGCGGTCATGGTCGCCCTGGGCGTGGTGCCCCACCTGCTGCTCACCATCTCCGAGCTCGACGCAGCGGCCCTCCTGTCGGGAGGGACGCGATGACCGGCCTCGCCATCGACTACGGCACACTGCTGCCCGCGCTCATCCCGATCGGGGGAGCCGTCCTCGTTCTCATCGCCGACCTCGTGCGGCCCAGTCTCCGGCAGGTGCCTTATGTGATCGCCGCGCTCGCGGTCCTGGGGGCCTCGGCGGCCACGATCCCGGGCCTGGCCCAGGTCCCGGGTGATGCACAGACGACGTTGTGCCTCGAGCCGAGAGGCGACGCCGCC
>DASUQN010000628.1:0-6747 GCA_036280515.1 Intrasporangium sp.
CCCTCGGCGCGCTCCCAGCCCAGCGGCATACGACCTGTGCCGTATGCCGCTGAGCTCAGTCCCGAGGGCACGCTTCGTCAGGAGCGGGCGAGCGCCTCGAGGGGAAGGTCGTGCGCGCGAGCCCACTTGACCCACTCGGCGGCGGTCCTCGTGCTGAAGGCGGCGGCGAGGGCGTCCCGGTCGCTCGCCTCGAGCAGCTCCTCGAGCCGGGCGAGGAAGTGTGGCTCCAACGCGGCACAGGCGACGTAGCCGTCCTTGGTGGCATAGATCGCGTAGCCGGGCAGCGCGCCGCCGAGGAGCCCACCCGGCGCGGTGAGGCCGTGCCGCAACGGATCTGCCATCGACTCCGCAGCCACGGACAGGGCGACCTCGCTGTAGCTGCCCTCGCCGGACCGCTCCCGGCCGAACAGTGCGGCCACGGCTGCCGTTGCGGCGCGCTCTGCCCCCGCCAGGTCGGCGATGAGGGTGGATGGCATCCGCGGCGTGTCGTCGTCGGCGAAGATGAGGCCGTTGACCGCCTGGTAGGTGAGGTCGTGGCCGGGCACCTCGGCGCCCGGCCCGGGGTCACCCACGATCGCGACGTGGCACAGGCGCGGGTGACGCGCGCGAACGGCGTCCCAGCCCAGCCCGAGACGGGCGAGGGCGGACGGCCGGTGCGACGTGATGAACACGTCCGCAACGGACAGGAGGGCCTCCAGCGCGACGCCGCCCTCCTCGGTCTTGAGGTCGAGGGTCACGACCTCTTGCCCTGCGGTGAGCTCCGCGTAGTAGTCGGGGGCGACCCGGGCGACGAGGTCGCCGGAGGGCGGCTCGACCTTGGTCACGGTTGCCCCGAGCTGCGTCAGACGGGCCGCGGCCACCGGACCCGGGACGTTGGTCGCGATGCTGACGACGGAGATGTGCTCGAGGGGGCGGGCTGTGCTGCTCATCGCGCCTCAGCGCCGCCGGCGTGAGGTCCCGAAGATGCTCCGCGTGATCTCGCGGCCGATGACCGTGCCGGCCGAGCGGAGCATCGAGCGGAAGGCGCCCGACGAGACGACCTTCTCGACGAGGCCCTCCTCTTCCTTGGGCTGGCGGCCCTGCTTCGGCTCGGGGGCGGGCGCCTCCTCGGGAGTCGGCGCGGCCTCGAGGCGCTTGGCGAGCAGCTCGTAGGCCGACTCGCGGTCGGCGACGTCGGCATACTTCCCGGCCAACGGGGATCCGGCGATGATCCCGTCGACGGTTGCCTGCGGCGAGGGGTCCATGAGCGAGTTCGGCGCCTTCATCCGGGTCCAGGCCACGGGAGTCGGGACGCCCTTCTCGGACAGCACGGTGACGACCGCCTCGCCGATGCCAAGCGACGTGAGCAGCGTGTCCATGTCGTACCGGGTGTGCGGATACGTGGCGATGGCCTGCTTGAGTGCCTTGGCGTCGTCGGGCGTGAACGCCCGCAGGGCGTGCTGGACGCGGTTGCCGAGCTGGGCGAGCACATCGGCCGGCACGTCCTTCGGCGACTGGGTGACGAAGAAGACGCCGACGCCCTTCGAGCGGATCAGCCGGACGGTCTGCTCGATGGCGTCCATGAAGGGCTTGCTCGCGTCGTCAAAGAGCAGGTGTGCCTCGTCGAAGAAGAAGACGAGCTTCGGCTTGTCGAGGTCGCCCTCCTCGGGCAGGTCCTGGAACAGGTCGGCGAGCAGCCACATGAGGAACGTCGAGAACAGCTGGGGCCGATCCTGGACCTGCGGCAGCTCGAGGCACGAGATGATCCCCTTACCGTCGCCCGTGGTGCGCAGGAGGTCGTTCGTGTCGAACTCCGGCTCGCCGAAGAAGGCCTCGGCGCCCTGGTCCGCGAAGGTGATGAGGTTGCGCAGGATGACGCCCGCCGTCGCCGAGGACAGGCCGCCGAGCGCCTTGAGGTCCGCCTTGCCCTCGTCGGAGGTCAGGTGGGTGATGACGGCGCGGAGGTCCTTGAGGTCGAGCAGCGCGAGGCCGTTCTTGTCGGCGTAGTGGAAGATCAGGCCGAGGCTGCTCTCCTGGGTGGCGTTGAGGCCGAGGACCTTCGACAGGAGCACCGGCCCGAACGAGGTGATCGTCGCCCGCACGGGAATGCCGCTGCCCAGGCCGCCGAGCGAGTAGAACTCCATGGGGTATCCGCGCGCCTCCCACGGCATGCCGACCGACGTGGCGCGCTCGGTGATCTTCTCCCCGCCCTCACCCGGGCTGGCGAGCCCGGACAGGTCGCCCTTGATGTCGGCGAGGAAGACCGGCACTCCCTGGTCGGAGAGCTGCTCCGCCATGAGCTGCAGGGTCTTCGTCTTTCCCGTGCCCGTGGCACCGGCGACCAGGCCGTGGCGGTTGAGCACGCTGAGGGGCACCTGCACGGGGGCATCGGGGTGCGCCTCGCCGTCGATCACCGCGGCCCCGAGCTTGAGCACACCTCCCTCGAAGGCGTATCCGGAGCGGATCTCGTCGAGCTGGGTCGCGTCAGCGGGTGCGTCGGTCACGACTGGCACTCTAGCCACGCGACCGGGCCGCGGGGGCTGGGACCGCGCGGTCCAGGCGGCCCTCTTGGGCCGCACCGAGGCCTATAGTGGCCGGGTGATTTTCAAGGCCGTCGGCGACACCCGCCCCTATCCCGACCACGGGCTGGTCTCGGCAAAGGACTGGTCCAACGTCCCGCCGCGCGTCGTCCAGCTCGGTGAGCTCATCACGACGAAGAGCACGCTCGACCTGCGGGGCCTGCTCGCCGACGACTCGACGTTCTTCGGCGACCTGTTCCCCCACTGTGTCGAGTGGGAGGGGGAGCTCTACCTCGAGGACGGCCTGCACCGGGCCCTCCGCGCCGCTCTGGCGCAAAGACCTGTTCTCCACGCCCGCGTCCTCGTACTCTCCTGACACGGGCTCTCTCCTGACCGGAGCAGGGAGCGCCCACGTCGGGTAGAGGAGACCCATGAGCCTGGTCGATGAGGACGAAGCTCTGGAGTTTCACGCGCGTCGCCGGCGCCGGGCCACGGTGACGATCACCGTTGTCATCCTGGCCCTGGCCGGTGCCTTCTACTACGCCTCCTCCTACTTCCGCGAGACCACGCCGCAACCCGGGCCGTGCACGACCGTGGTGGCGACGCCGCCGATCAAGCCGGCCGACGTGTCGATCAACGTCTACAACGCGACCAGTCGCCGCGGCCTCGCGCTGTCCACCTCCAAGGTCGCGGCCCAGCGCGGCTTCAAGATCGCATCCGTCGGCAACGACCCCAAGGACAAGGCGATCAAGGACGTCGCGCACATCCGCTACGGACCGGAGGGGGAGGAGTCGGCCAAGCTGCTGGCCCAGCACATCAAGGGTGCGAAGCTGATCCGGGACAAGCGCAAGGGCGATGCGATCGACTTGGCCCTGGGGGCCACCTGGAAGGGGTTCGGCCCGGTGCCGACCCCGACGACCCAGGGCCCGACGCTGCCACCGTGCCCGACCATCACCGTCGAGGGCTGACTCGCCTCAGAGCTGGACGAGGGTGGCGACGAGCAGGGCCTTGATCGTGTGCAACCTGTTCTCGGCCTGGTCGAAGACGATGGAGGCCCGGGACTCGAAGACGTCGTCGGTCACCTCGAGCTCCTTCAGGCCGAACTGCTCGTGCACGTCGCGCCCGACCTGCGTCTCGAGGTCGTGGAAGGCGGGCAGACAGTGCATGAACCGGATCTGCGGGTTGCCCGTCAGCTGGAGCAGCTCGGCGTTGACCTGGTACGGCGAGAGCAGCTCGATCCGGTCCGCCCAGACCTCCTTCGGCTCACCCATCGACACCCAGACGTCGGTGTGGACGAAGTCGACGCCCTTGACCCCCTGAGCCACGTCCTCCGTGAGGGTGACCCGGGAACCGGACTCAGCGGCATACGACTTGGCTTGTGTGACAATGGAATCGGACGGCCACAGGGAATGTGGCGCGACGATGCGTACGTCCATCCCGAGCATCGCGCCGGTCATGAGCAGCGAGTTGCCCATGTTGAACCGCGCGTCGCCGACGTAGGCGAAGGCGATCTCGCCATCGGGCTTGCCCGCGTGCTCGCGCATCGTCAGGGCGTCGCAGAGTGCCTGGGTGGGGTGCCAGTCGTCGGTGAGGCCGTTCCAGACCGGCACGCCCGCCCACGCCGCGAGGGTCTCGACGACGTCGTGCCCCGCACCGCGGTACTCGATGCCGTCGTAGTAACGGCCGAGCACCCGTGCGGTGTCCTTGATCGACTCCTTGTGCCCCATCTGCGAGCCGGCCGGGTCGAGGTAGGTGGTGGCGGCGCCCTGGTCCGCGGCCGCGACCTCGAAGGCGCAGCGGGTCCGGGTCGAGGTCTTCTCGAAGAGCAGTGCGATGTTCTTGCCGATGAGGCGCCGCTCCTCGCGGCCCTCCCGCTTGGCGGTCTTGAGCTCCGCGGCCAGGTCGAGCAGGGCGCGGAGCTCGTCGGGCGAGAGGTCGGTCTCCTTGAGCACGTTTCGGTGCACGAGCGCGGCGAGGGTCATGCCCCGATGCTGTCAGCCTCGCGGGTTGGACGACAAAGGAATCTCATGGCGTGTGCCAGGAGGCGTACGTCGAGCTGAGCCCGGACGGGCAGACGAAAGGACCCCGGCGTCGCGGGGTCCTCTCGGTGGCGGAGGATGGGGGATTTGAACCCCCGAGGGTTTTATCCCAACACGATTTCCAATCGTGCGCACTAGGCCACTATGCGAATCCTCCGTCGGGCAGGGTACCCGAGCGGGGCCGTTGGGCTGAAATCGCTGGGGTCGTCAGCTGTCGGAGCCCCGGCCGAGAAATGGGGCGACGACTGTCGGTGCCGGCCGGGAGACTTGATCGGTGACCGCTTCTCCGCCGAAACCGCGGCTCTCGTCGTTCTGGCATGACCTGCCCCGTGACGGCAAGCTGCTCATCTCGACGGTCGTCTTCCAGTCGATCGGCACGGGCCTCGTCCTACCGTTCATGGTTGTCTACCTCAACGAGGTCCGCGGCATCTTGCTCGAGACCGTCGGGCTGCTGCTCGCCCTCCAGGCCGGCGTGGGCATTGCCATCGTCACGCCCGTCGGGGCCCTCATCGACCGGGTCGGCCCCCGCCGGGTCTATGCGAGCAGCCTCATCGCCCTCGCCGTCGCCGACGTGCTCCTTGCCCGCGCGACGACCGCGGGCGGGGCCGCCCTCGCGCTGACGCTGCTGGGTTACGGCTTCGGCGTCGTCTGGCCGGCGTCCAACGCCCTGATCGGCAATCTCATCCCGAGCGAGCAGCGCCAGCGCTACTTCGGGGTCAACTTCACGTTGCTCAACCTCGGCATCGGTATCGGAGGCGTCATCGGGGCGCGCTTCGTGGACGTCGACCGTCCGGGCACCTTCGTCGCGGTCTACCTGCTCGACGCGTTGAGCTACCTGCCCGGGCTGGTGATGCTCCTCGGTCCCCTACGTCATGCCCGCGACCGGATCGAGCGTCCGGTGGAGGCGGTCGACTCGCGGGTCTCGTATCGTGCGCTGCTGCGCGACCCGCAGCTGCGGGCCCTGCTCGCCCTCGTCGCGGTTGCGGCGCTGGTCAGCTACCCGCAGCTCAACGCCGGCCTGCCGGCCTATGCGCGGGCTGAGGGCGAGATCTCCACCGAGGGGCTCGGCTACGCCTTTGCGGTCAACACCCTCGTCATCGTCGTGCTGCAGCTGTTCGTCCTCCAGCGCATCGAGGGCAGACGTCGCACGCGAGTCGCGGTCGTCATGGCCGGCACGTGGGCCGTCGCGTGGTCCCTGCTCGGGGCGACGTCCCTGGTCCCCGGGACCATCGTCGCGACCGTCCTGCTGGCCGCGTGCGCGGGCATCTTCGGGCTCGGCGAGACGATGCTGCAGCCGACGAGCGCCGCGATGGTCAACGATCTGGCTCCCGACCACCTGCGCGGCCGCTACAACGCCCTCAGCTCGCTGATGTTCTCGGTCGCGTTCGTCGTCGGCCCGGTGGTCGCGAGCTTCCTCATCGGCCGCGGGCTCGGGAGTGCATACATCGCCTTCCTGATCGGCGGCTGTGCCCTGCTCGCCGTCATCGCCCTCGCCGTGGAGCGCCGGCTCCCGCCGCATGTCAACGGTCTGCGCTCCGTCGAGGTCGAGCCAGCCCCTGCGGGAGGCCGCATTTCGGGTTGAGGAACCCAGCGGCATACACTGACCGTCGGCACCCCGCGTGGTGGTACCTCCCCGAACTCCCCCAGGGCAGGAATGCAGCAAGGGTAGGAGAGCTCTTCCAGGTACGCGGGGTGTCCTCGTCCCCGTGCCGTTCCGGCCGGCGTTGGTCTGCCATGCCGTATGCCGCTCAGCGCGGTCGGGCGGTCGTCGTGCCCTCCTTCAGGTGGACGGGTTGGGTGACGCCGCGCGGGCGCTGGCCCGCAAGGGTCCGGCGCACGAGTGTGCCGAGGATCCGGCCCTTGTCCTGGCCGTGCTGGTCCATCGTCGTCAGCCGGTGGGGGAGCCAGGGCAGGTCGAGGCCGTCGAAGCCGGTGACCGACAGGTCGTCCGGCACGCGGAGGCCGAGCTCCTCGGCCGCGAAGATGACGCCGGCCGCGATGACGTCCGACTGTGCCACGACCGCGGTAGGGCGCTCTCCTGCTGGGCGGTCCAAGAGGTCCCGTCCGGCCACGATGCCACCCTCGACCGACGAGCCATCCCCGGTCTGGACCGCCTCGGCACGCTCGTGCGCCGGACGCTGGCGGGCCAGCACCCACGGGGCATCACCCAACCCGTCCACCTGCGCGAGGGCACGACGACCGCCCCACCG
>DASUQN010000629.1:0-9589 GCA_036280515.1 Intrasporangium sp.
CGTCGTGGTTCATGGGGCAGGCGTATGCCGCCCGGCGTGAGTCCCTGGGGCAGGGGATCACCGATGCGTTCGCCGCCTCCGAACACCGGCTGGGGCGCCACTACGACCGGGTCGTGGTCGTCAGCCGCTCGGGCACCACGACGGAGGTCATCGCCGTCGTCGAGCAGCTGCGAGCCGCAGAGGTGCCTCACGTGTCGATCGTGGCCACCCCCGGGACCCCTGTCGCGGAAGCCTCCTCGTCGACGATCCTGCTCGATGACGTCAACGAGCAGTCGGTGGTGCAGACCCGCTTCGCGACCACGTCGCTCGCGCTGCTGCGCGCCTCCCTCGGCGATGACCTCGCTCCCGTGGTGGAGCAGGCTCGCGCCGTTCTGGCGGAGGACGCCATCCACGCGTTTGGCCCCCTGTTGGCGGCCGAACAGGTGACCTTCCTGGGCCGCGACTGGAGCAACGGCATCGCCAACGAGGCGGCCCTCAAGCTTCGCGAGTCCTCACAGTTCTGGGCCGAGTCCTACGCCGCGATGGAGTACCGCCACGGCCCGATCAGCATCGCCGCTCCCGGCCGGGCGGTATGGGCGTTCGGTCAGGTGCCCGAGGGTCTTGAGGAAGAGGTGCGCGGCACCGGCGCCCACTTCGAGCACCGCGACCTCGACCCGATGGCCGATCTCGTACGGCTGCACCGGCTGTGTCTCGCCCGGGCCGAGGCCGCCGGCCTCGACCCCGACGCGCCGCGCAACCTGACCCGCAGCATCGTCCTGAGCTGACCCAGAACCAACCGCCGTCGAAGGGCCACCCCGGTCGCCCACCCCGTCGATTGGCCCTTCGCCGAATGTCACAACGTCGATCGGTGGCCTCTCGACGGCGGACCGTGGGCCAGTGCTGGCCTCTCCACTGGCTTCAGGCAGTTGCCAGGAGGCGCATCAGCCTTGCGGCCTCGTCGGCGACCGCGTCCCGTGCCGCCCCGAGGTACTTCCGAGTGTCGACCGTCGGCGCGTTCTCCAGCCGGCCGAGCATCGCCCGAGTGAAGACGTGGTTGAGGTGTGTCGCGATGTTCACCTTGGTCATCCCGGCCCGCACCGCTGCCACCAGCCCCACATCAGCCACACCTGACGAACCATGGAGCACGAGCGGCACCGGCACCGAGTGCCTAAGTGCGGCAATGAGATCGGTGTCCAACTGGGCCGTCCGCTCGGTCATCGCGTGCGAGCTGCCGACCGCGACCGCGAGCGCGTCAACCCCGGTGTCTGCGACGAACCGGGCCGCCTCGCCGGGATCGGTGCGGACGTGCGGCGCGTGCACGCCGTCCTTGCCGCCGACCTCTCCGAGCTCCGCCTCGACACTGACGCCGTGGGCGTGGCAGTGCTCGACAACGCGTCGAGTCTCGGCGCGGTTCGCGGCGTCCGACAGCCGCGACCCGTCGTACATCACGGACGTCAGTCCGAGCCCTACAGCCTCCTCGACGAGGCCCGCGTCCTGGGCATGGTCGAGGTGCACGACGACCTGCTGGTCGCAGGCGTCGGCGATCGCCAGAGTGGCGGCGGCGATCGGCGCCAGCGAGCCGTGGTAGCGAACGCAGTTCTCCGAGATCTGCATGACGACCGGCAGGCCCACCTTCTCTGCTGCCGCGGCAAACGCCTCGGCGTGCTCGATCTGGATGACGTTGAAGGCAGCGAGCCCGCGACCGTTCGTACGCGCCGGCTCGAGCACCTGCCCGAGGTTCACGAGAGTCATACGAGACTCTCCTCGATCTCGATGCTCGCCAGCAGGCGTTCGATGTCCCTCGGGTCGACGACGCCCGCGACCGGCTGCAGGACGGCTGCGGCGGACCACGCCACTGCGCGCATCAGCACTTCGGCCCAGGCGTCGCGCCCACGCGGCAGGCCGCCGAGCGTCTCGATGTCGGCGGCGAGCGAGGCCGTCAGGGCATCGCCAGCGCCGGTTGCGTTGCCCCTCAGCGGTTCCCGCAGCCAAGCTCGGAGCTGGACGTCGTCGTGGAGCAGCTGTATGCCGTTCACGCCGTCGCTGACGACCACGGCCTCGGCGCCGTGGTCGGCAAGCGCGAAGAGGAGGTCGCCGGTGGGGGGCGAGACGGAGCTAGGCCAGCCGAGCTGGGTCGCCGCGGCCTCGGAGCGGTTGGGCTTGACGAGAGTCGGCCGGGCACCGAGGGCACGCGCGAGCGCCGGCCCGCCAACGTCAAGCACAACGTGCAGGCCCGCGCGGCTGGCCTCCTTGGTCAGGCCCTCCACGAGATCATCGGATGCGCCCGCCGGAAGGCTGCCCGAGATCGTCACGACGGATGCCTTCGGAGCGAGCGCCGCCAGCGCCTCCGCCACGCGCATCCACACGGACGCGGGCGGTGCCTCGCCGGCCTCGTTGAACAGGGTCGCCTCGCCCCGGTCGTCCACAATCGCCACGGATCTCCGTGTTCGACAAGGCGACTCGACCAAGCGATGACTCAGACCGCGGTCCGAGAGATCGGTGGCGAAGGCTGCCAGCTCGTCGGTGCCAATCTGTGCGACCGCGACGGCGTGCCGTCCCTGCCCAGTGAGCACCGAAGCGACGTTGACCCCCTTGCCCCCAGCCCGCTCGTGAACCTGCTCGACGCGATGTGACTCGCCCAGCGTCACACTCCGGACGGCATACGTGATGTCGACAGCCGGGTTGGGAGTGAGCGTGACGATCATCGGCCGACGAGATCGAGCGCGATCGTCGCTGCGCCCAGCGAGCCGGCTCGGTCGCCCAGGGCCGCCGCTTCGACAGCGACGTCGTGTCGGCCACCGAGCCGAGTGGCCAGCGCGGTGCGAAGCGGGTCGAGCAGCGTGTCGCCGGCGTGCACGAGGCCGCCGCCGATCAGGACGAGCTCGGTGCCGGTGGCCGCGACGACCGGGGCGACCATGATGGCGAGGGCCTCGATCGCCTCCTGCCAGATGCGGCGCGCAACCACCTCTCCCGCGTCGGCGCGTCGGGCGACCTCCTGGGCGTCGCCGACGATGCCGGTCGCCTCGGACCAGCGGCGTCCGATGGCCCCCGCGCTCGAGAGCGCTTCCAAGCAGCCGCGCTGGCCGCATCCGCACAGCGGCCCATCGGGCACGACGATGACGTGGCCTATCTCGCCGGTCCACAGTCCGCCGGTCAGCAGCTTGCCGCGGCACAGGATCGCGCTCGCGAGCCCGGTGCCCAGGGGGACGAAGAGCACGTTGTCGGCGTCGCGCGCGGCGCCGAGCCGGTGCTCGGCGAGCAGGCCCGCGCGGACGTCGTGGCCTATCGCCACCGGTACGTCGATGTGGGCGGCGATGGTGCCGCGCAGGTCGAGCTCGCGCCAGCCCAAGTTGGCCGACCAGACTCCGATGCCGGCCGCTTCGTCGACGAGGCCGGGGACGGCGACACCCACCGCGAGCATGTCGACAGCGTCGACCGCAACAGCGGTCAGGTCCACCACCGCCTTGCCCGCCATCTCGCCCAGCTGCGGACCGACGTCAGCCGGAGTAGGGCGAACGGTTTCGGCGAGGACCTCCCCTGACGGGGTCAGTAACGCGGCCTTGATCCGGGTGCCGCCGACATCGATGCCGACCACTGCTTCGCGCATCACGGGGCGCAGTTTATGCGCGCTATTGCACGTTTGCACAGTCGACCGATCAAATCTGGACAGAATCTGCCAGGGCTGACCCTTGCAATGGCTGCATCAATGCATACCTCCCTTTAGCCGCCGACCGGCTCACGCATCCGACCTCTCTGCTGGTGGCTAGGGCGAGTACGTCTTTGCAGCGGGCGGGCGGTCGAGCCGGGGGCAGACTGCCGTTGGCCGACGCGGTGAGCGCCTTGCGGTCCGAGCGTGCCCGTCGTTGATGCCAGTGTCCTGGCTGTCGCCCTGCTGGACGACGGACCGGACGGAGACCACCTTCGCGCTCGGCTGCGCGGTGAGGAGTTGGCGGCCCCGAGCCTGATCGATCTGGAGGTCGTGTCGGTGTGGCGCGGACTCGCGCGGGGAGGCCCGCTGGACGCTCGGCGTGTGGCATATGCCTTGGATGACCTGCGCGCTCTGCCCCTGCAGCGGGTCGATCACGGGGGGATGATCATGCGCTGCTGGGAGCTGCGGGAGAACCTCACGATCTACGACGCTGCCTGTGTCGCGCTGGCGGAGGCACTGCAGTCGACGCTCCTCACGGCAGGTCGGCGCATTGGTCGCGCCTCCGGCTCCACGTGCTCAATCGAGGTCGTCAAGACCCCCTCGCAGCCGCACTGACACGCCGCAATCCGCCTGCCCTCACGTCGAGGACCCTCGCTACCGGCGAGGTCCCGCGTCGTCCGGAAGGTGCGTGAGCGCCTGATAGGCGGAGCCGACCTGAGTGCTGGTAGCGCGTTGGATCGCCTCGAAGGCCAGGCCCCGAATTCAGCAGTCGCAACGCTTCGCTTGACATCGCGCGGTTGACGCCCAACGGCGGGTTCAAGCGGCAGCCGACCCAGCGGCATACGAAAATCCAACGGCTGCGCGCGTTGGAACTGCTCACCGCGAACCCAATCCCGCGACGACAACGAAGGAGGCTGCCAGCGAGCCCATCTCGCGGTGCACAGGGAGATCGCACGACGGGGTACGGGTTCGCCCAGAGCCCGGAAGCACGTTTCCCGCCGCCATGAGCCATCAGGTGAAGGCGGGCATCACCCTGTCGTGTATCAGCTGGAGCTGCGTGCTCGTGTCGGGCACGTCCGAGTCGAGACCGGTGAAAGCCTTGACCAAGGACGCGTCGGTGATTGCCAGGATCATGTGGTTGATGCCGGCGGGCTCGATCTCGGACTTGATCTTCTCCACGCACTCCTCGGGTGTTCCGGAGATGGACAGCCTGTCGGCGAGCTCGGGTGAGGTGAGCTGAACGCCTTTGGCCAGGTCGCCCCCGCCGATCGCGGCGATGATCGGCTCGAGGTCCTTGGGGTCGACCCCGTTGCGCTGCAGCTGCTCGTGCGGCATCGATGACGCGTAGATCCCGACCATGCTGCGGGCGGCCTGCTTGGCCGCGGCTGAGTCCTCCCCCGCAGCGAAGACCACCCAAGCACCGAGGTCCAGGTCGTCGACCTGCTTGCCCGCGCGCTCGGCCCCGATGCGGCAGTGCTCGACCATGTAGTCGTAGGCCTCACGTGTGTAGCTCAGGGCGTGGTGGCAGCCGTCGGAGAACTCGGCAGCAACCTCGAACGACTTCGGCCCGCGCATCGCGCCCATCTTGACGGGGAGTCGCTCCTGGACCGGTCGGGCGAAGGTGAACAAGCCTTGGTACTTGAAGAACTCGCCGTCGAAGGTGATGGCGCCATCGTCGAGGAAGGTCCGCAGGACGTGCAGGCCCTCCTTCGTTCTCGAGAGCGGCTTGGTGTCGTTCCAGTCGATCTTGTACTGCGAGAGCAGCCCGAAGTTGCCACTGCCGAGCACTACCTCCGCGCGCCCTCCGGTCAGCTCGTCCAGCGTTGCTGCTGCCTGCGCGATCAGGGTCGGTTCGCGAAGCGTGATCGCGGAGAGGCTCGGACCCATCCGGATCTGGCGCGTCTCTGCGGCGGCGGCGGCGAACAGGAGCCAGAGATCCTTGTGCCAGGTCTCGTCGGCCGCGTAGACCGCGTAGAAGCCGAGCTCGTCGGCCTTCTTGATCGCCGCCATGGACTCGGTGAGCGGGTAGTCCGGCAGCATCACGTAGCTGAACCTCATGGTCTTCCTCCATCTGGTGGTCACGTGCTCAGGGCATCGACTGCAGCCGCCTGGGGCAGGGCTTCGCCGTGGGCGGCGTCACTGCGTTCGTGGCGTCGGGGCAACTGCGGGTTGGAGAGTCGTCGGTCCTCATGCCCGACCCTGGGTCTTGGTCTGACCGACCCTGTTCGTGGACTCAGCCTCGACCTCAGCCAGCAGCGCCGAGCCATTGACGACGCGTTCGGCGAAGTGCCGGTGCATCCAGTCGAGGTGGTCGTGCCGGCTGTTCATGATCCGCAGGCTGTCCCAGTTCGGGAACTCCTGCTGGACCACCCAACGCTCCATGAGCCGGCTGTCCACCTCGAAGACGTGCTCGAACGTCGTGACGGCCACGTCGGATGCGCGGTCGGGCGCCGGCGGGTCGTACTGCTCTGCTCGGCGGTATCCGACCTGTTCGGTGCCCGAGGTCGTCGTCGTGCGCGTCTGGGGTTCCTCACTCATCGGTTACTCCTGCCTCGTAGGCCCGGTCGAGGTGATACTTGCCAGGATTCATGATGTTGTTTGGGTCCAGGGTGCGCTTGATGTCGAGCATCAGCTCGAAGCCGCGACCCAGCTCCTCGGGCACGAGGTCGACCTCGCCCTCACGGCAGGACCCGTGACACGCGCTGATCGACCCCCCGTGGTCGAGGGCGACTCGCGCGATGTCGCGCTTGGCGTTGACCCACAGCTCCCAGGCGCGGTCATCGAGCTGCTGCTCCCAGATGCCCACGTCGATCTCGGTCAGGTAGTCGACGCCGGTGTCTGCGGACGTGTAGGCGAACATGCCCCAGTCGTCGAACACGTCGGTTCGGCGACGGAGGTCGGCGACGATCGCGTGCCAGGCCTTCGTGACCGAAGGGAGCCGGGTGTAGTTGATCGCCGCGTCCTCGCAGTGCCAACTCATCGGAACGACCTGGCCCTCCTTGGTCCGGCCGTGCAGCGGCGTCGCGTAACGGTCGTGGCGGGCGGCCCAGTCGCCCTCAGAGATCTCGTCGCCGAGATAGCGGGCGCCGTGCTCCTTGGCGATGCGGAAGAGCCGGCGGCCGGCTGGACGCACCTCGTCCTCGTAGCCGTACATGACGGCGCACACGAGGGCCTTCACGTTGCTCGGCTGCGGGATGTAGGCCTCGTCGTCCCTGCGCAGGTAGGCCACCTTCCACTCGTCGAAGAGCACGGCACCCGCGAAGGTGGCAACGCCCGCCCTCGCGAGGGCGCCGACGCAGGCATACGCGTCGTCATAGGTGTCGAACGCCCAGAATGGCGACAGCTCCGCCTCGGGCTTCGGGTACAGCTTGAGGGTCGCCTCCGTGGCGATGCCGAGGGTTCCCTGGTGGCCCATGAGCAAGTGCTTGAGCTGATAGCCGCTCGAGGACTTGCTGACCTGCCGGCCGATCCCGTCACCAACGTGGATGACCTCGCCGGTCGGCAGCACGTGGTCGAAGCTGAGCACGAGGTCGCGAGTGTGACCGTAGCGCGCGCCGATGAGGGACCAGCCGCTCGTGCCGATCCGGCCACCGACGAGGGAGCAGGGGTAGGACGCTGGGTTGTCGGGGTAGATGAGCCCGTGCTTGCCCAGTTGCTCGTTGAGCTTGAGCATGTTGATGCCGGTGCCGACCGTGACCGTGCGGTTGTCCAGGTCGAGGGACAAGATCTGGTTCATCCGCTTGACGTCGACCACGATCCCGCCCCGCAGCGGCACGGCGCCGTCGGTCAGCCCGGTGCCCCCGTCGCGGGGGACAACCGGAACCCGGAGGTCGTTGGCGATCCGGACCACGGCGGCGACCTGCTCCGTCGACGTCGGCAGTACGGCGAGGTCCGGGAGCCGCTCTGCCCAGCGGTGCACCGGGAACGGCGCGGGCACCCGCGCCCGGTTGTAACGGTCCGGCTTCGACGTGAGGATCTGGTCGTGGGCCAGCACAGTCCGCAGGGCAACGACTACCTCGTCGAGCCGTTCAGGTGCGAGTGTCATCGTCCACCGCCTGTGGACCCGCCCACCTCGATCTCGAGTGACTCAGCAAGCAGCTCGTGGATGTCGATGACGTCGATCCCCGTGGCGTCACCTGCCGCACCGAGCGGTCGCTCCGACCATGGGCAGGCGCTGACGAGCACCTCGACATCCAGGTCCTTGGCCTTCGCCAGCCGGTCCGCGGAGATCGCTGCGGTGACCTCGGGTTTCTCGATGGGCAACCCTCCCCCACCGCCGGAACAGTAGGACCACTGGGTGACGCGGTCCACATCGATGAACGTCAGACCCGGGATCGCACGGAGGATCTCGCGCGGCTCCTGCCAGATCCCCTTGCGCTTGTTGAGCCGACAGGGGTCGTGGTAGGTGATGGAGCGCTCAATCGCCTTGGTGGGCTTGAGCTTTCCCTCGCGAAGTAGCTGGGCGAGCAGCTCCACGACGAGGACGACGTCGATGTCGTAGTCGGCGCCGAAGTACCTGGGGTAGTCCTCGGTGAACGAGATGTAGTCGTGCGGGTCAAGGACGAGCACCCGCTTGGTCCCCGTGGAGCGCCAGTTGTCGAGGTTGTGCTGGGCGAAACGCCTGGCCTGGTCGGCGTAGCCCATCTCGGCGGCCGGTCCCCCGCAGCACCACTGCTCGCCCATCAGCCCGAACTCGTAGCCGGCGCGCTGGAGGATTTGGGCCACAGCCCGGGGGACGGAGGTGCGGTAGAAGGCAGCCTCGCAGTCGACGAAGAGCACCGTCTCGCCGCCGATCGGGAGGCCCAGCCCCTCGGCCCAGTCACGGACGTGCTCCTGGCTGACGGGCTCGGCGCCCAGGACCGGCTCGTGGGTCCGGTCGTTGGTGCGCTCATTCCAGCTCTGCCAGCCGGGCTGGTGGATCCCCTGGTCCACAGCGAGCGCGCGGACCGCCTTGACGAGGTCGACCGTGCGGGTGCGGAACTTGTAGAAGTCGCCGGTGAAGAGCGTGTTGGGGCAGCGCAGCTCACACGCCCCGCACTGGGTGCAGTTGACGTAGTCCGACGCGACGTCCTCGATCGAGAGCTCCCCCTTGCCCATGGCGACGACGTTGGCGTGGAATGCGGTCGGCGTCCACGACTCGTTTCGGGTCACCTGCATGACGGGGCAGACCTCCCGGCAGAACTTGTGGCCCGACGAGAAACAGTTGTACGAGGCGTTGTGCCACTCCGCGGCGAACTCCTCCGTGGGCGTCGGGTCCGGGCCCAGCTCGTGCCGCTTCGCGATCTCCTCGGGGAAGGCCGAGAGGTCGCCCGGGTTGTCGTGCATCCCCGGAGTGAAGGGCACGGACAGCGAATCCGGCTGCGGGGGTGGGTCGTGGAGCTGCGTCATGGCTGCCTCCCAAGCAACACGTCGTGATGCGCGTCACAGTCCTCGCGTAAACATATGACTGCACGTGTTGGGCAACAAGGGGCACCTGTGAGTAGCCGCGAATGCGCTGTCCCGGTCCCTGTGTTTCGGCGAACGTCCGAGCTGGCAGCTGCTGGGTGCGCACGTCCGAGAGCTGCTTTCACGTCAGTGCCAGGGGGCCAACCTGGCGGCGATCTGCTCGACTGATATCTCGCGTCGCGCGGTGGACATCACCAACTCGCATGCAGGATCTTCCGGCGCATCGAGATCGACGACATTCAGGCCGTAGAAGACCACGACGGCGAGCCACCCCACGCGTTTGTTCCCGTTGACTAGTGCATCGTTGCCGACCAGCGAATCGAGCAATGCGGCACCCTTGAACTCCAGATCCGAGGTGGCCTCGCGGCCATAGAGAACCGAACCTGGGCCATGAGCCGCCGAGTCCAGTAGTCCGACGTCGACAACTGGCCCGACCGACCGTCCTCGACCGAGGCTTGGCCGAGGACGGACGCTGGCACGTCGCGTTCGAGGTTGCCGACACTCGGAGTCTCACGG
>DASUQN010000630.1:0-4280 GCA_036280515.1 Intrasporangium sp.
CACGGCCAACAGCGAGGCAACCGACACGGCCGACAGTGAGCCAACCAGCTCGCCCTCAGCGACCCAGGTGCAGGTGGAGGGTGAGGCAGCGCCGCAGTCCCTGCCCGAGGACACTGGTCCCTGGGGCGGCCAGGACGAGCCGGTGGCCGAGCAGCACTCGGCCACGGACGCGGATGGCGCCGAGCTGGAGTCGGACGTCGACGTTCCGGCGCACGACGCCGCTTCCACCCCGTCCGACGGCGAGCCGTCCGCGCCGCGCCCACGCCGTCGCCGCGGCCGGGTCGTCGCACCGGCCGGCCCGCCCCCGACCGCGTCGACCGGGGTCTGACGTCGGGATCTGACGTCGGTTTGGTTCGCAGTGCTCCGAGCCGGTAGCCTAGATCCTCGGTGCGCCCACCGGGCTCGTGTTGACGGGCCGGTGTCGAAAGCGGCGCCCCAATCCTGATTCAGAGAGTGAGTTTCACTGTGTACGCGATTGTTCGCGCTGGCGGTCGCCAGGAGAAGGTCTCGGTGGGCGACGTCCTGCTCATCGACAAGGTGACGGGTCAGCCCGGCGACGCCGTCGAGCTCACGCCGCTGCTCCTCGTCGACGGCACCACGGTGACCTCGGACGCCGACAAGCTGTCGAAGGCGTCCGTCAAGGCCGAGGTCGTCAAGGCGGCCAAGGGCCCCAAGATCGTCATCATGAAGTACAAGAACAAGACCGGCTACCGGAAGCGTCAGGGGCACCGTCAGCCGCTGACGCAGATCAAGGTCACCGAAATCAAGGCCTGATCGGCGCTCTGCGTCTCACGGGTACACGGACTCACAAGGAGTAACTGACATGGCACACAAGAAGGGTGCGTCCTCGACCCGCAACGGTCGTGACTCGAACGCACAGCGACTCGGCGTCAAGCGTTTCGGCGGCCAGCAGGTCAACGCCGGCGAGATCCTCGTCCGCCAGCGCGGCACCCACTTCCACCCGGGTGAGGGTGTCGGCCGGGGCGGCGACGACACGCTCTTCGCCCTCGTTGCCGGCGCCGTCCGCTTCGGCACCAGGCGCGGCCGCAAGACGGTCAACGTCGACAGCATCGAGGCCGTTGCTTCAGAATGATCGACTGTGATCGACTGATCACCAACTGAACCTCGTGGAAGGGCGGGCCCGCGTGGCCCGCTCTTTTGCATGTCTGCCAGCCCAGCGGCATACGGCAGCCGTTCTTGCCGTATGCCGCTGAGCTGACTTGATCTGGAAGAGTGAACTCCCATGGCAGTGACCTTCGTCGACCGCGTCGTGCTGCACCTCAGCGCGGGCAACGGCGGGCACGGCGTCGCGTCCGTCCACCGTGAGAAGTTCAAGCCGCTCGGGGGCCCCGACGGCGGCAACGGCGGACACGGAGGGTCGGTCATCCTGCGGGTCGACCCGCAGGCCACCACGCTGCTCGACTACCACCGTCACCCGCACCGCAAGGCCGAGAACGGCAAACCCGGGGCCGGTGACGAGCGCAACGGCGCCGACGGTGCCGACCTCGTCCTGCCGGTGCCCGAAGGGACGGTCGTCAAGGACGGGGGAGGGCGCATCATCGTCGACCTCGTCGGGATGGGCACCGAGCACGTCATCGCGCGTGGTGGCCGCGGCGGCCTCGGCAACAAGGCGCTCGCGTCAGCGCGGCGCAAGGCACCTGGCTTCGCGCTGCTCGGCGAGCCGGGAGAGGAGGTCGATGTCGTCCTCGAGCTGAAGACGCTCGCCGACGTCGCCCTCATCGGCTTCCCGAGTGCGGGCAAGTCGTCGCTGGTTTCGGTCCTCTCCGCGGCGCGGCCGAAGATCGCCGACTACCCGTTCACGACCCTCGTGCCCAACCTCGGTGTGGTCACCGCCGGGTCGAGCCGGTACACCGTGGCAGATGTGCCGGGGCTGATCCCCGGCGCACACGAAGGCAAGGGGCTCGGGCTCGAGTTCCTCAGGCACGTCGAGCGGTGCTCCGTGCTGGTCCACGTCATCGACTGCGCCACCCTCGAGCCGGGGCGCGACCCGCTGACCGACCTCGAGGTCATCGAGCGCGAGCTGTCCCTCTATGTTCCGGATGCGGACCTCGGCGGGCGTCCGCTCTCCGAGCGCACGCGCCTCATCGTGCTCAACAAGGCCGACGTCCCCGAGGCCCGCGAGCTGGCCGAGCTGGTCAAGCCGGACCTCGAGGAGCGCGGCTACGAGGTCTTCATCGTCTCGGCCGTCGCTCACCTGGGGCTCAAGGAGCTGACCTACGCGATGGCTCGACACGTGGACGCGGCACGCGCCGAGGTGGCAGCGGTCGTCCCGAAGCGTGTCGTGCTCCGGCCGAGGTCGCTCGACGACCGGGGCTTCACCGTGACCCGGGAACGTGGGTCCGACGGGGACTTCTTCCGCGTCACCGGGGAGCGGCCGATCCGGTGGGTGCGCCAGACGGACTTCAGCAACGACGAGGCAGTCGGCTACCTCGCTGACCGGCTCGCCCGGCTCGGTGTCGAGGAGGAGCTGTTCAAGGTCGGGGCCGTGGCCGGGGACACGGTGGTCATCGGTGTGACCGACGATGCCGTCGTCTTCGACTGGGAGCCGACGCTCCAGTCCGGAGCCGAGCTGCTCGGGTCCCGGGGCTCGGACCTGCGCCTCGACGAGTCGTCACGGCCCACGCGTGACCAGAAGCGCGACGCGATGAAGGACCGTTACGCCGCTCGGGCCGCGACCCAGGAGGAGCTCGACGCCGAGCGCCGCGCCGGTCTGTGGCACCTGCGCGACGACGACGAGTGACCGAAAGGACGAGTGCCCGGAACGGGCGTGGAGCTGGGGTTGTCCTAGGGTGACTGCATGAGCTCGTGGGGCGCGCTGCTGAGGCGTGGTCATCTCGGCACCGAGGCTGACCGGGCGACCTTCCGCACCCTGCACACCGCCGCGCAGGCGTCTCCCCCGCTCCGTGCCGGGCTCAACGCAACGTCGGCCGAGCGGTCCCTGAAGTACCTGCGGGTGTTGCTCGGGAGCCCGGCAGTGGCCATGACCGACCCGAGCGGGCTGCTCGCGTGGGAGGGCAGCCACAGCCACCACTCGAGGCAGCCGTCGATCATCGCCGCGGGCACGCTCGACAACGGCCGGACGGTCGTCGTCGACGGGGCCGACATCGCCTGCGTCGAGCCGTCCTGCCTCGTCCGGCAGGCCATCGTCGCCCCGCTCGAGGTCGAGGAGAAGGTCGTCGGCACCCTCCAGGTCTTCACCGGTCACGCGTCGGCGGGCCTGGTCCGGGCCACCAGCGAGGTGGCTCGCTGGGTCTCGGGCCAGCTCGAGCTGGCCGAGCTCGACGCGTCGCGCACCCGCCTCATGGAGGCCGAGGTCCGGGCCCTGCGCGCCCAGATCAGCCCGCACTTCATCTACAACTCGCTCACGGCCATCGCCTCGTTCACCCGCACCGACCCCGACCGGGCGCGGGAGCTGCTCCTCGACCTGGCCGAGTTCACGAGGTACTCGTTCCGCCGGCACGGGGAGTTCACGACCCTCGCCGAGGAACTGCGGTCCATCGAGGCCTATCTCGTCATCGAGAAGGCACGCTTCGGTGACCGGATGCGCGTCACGCTCCGCGTCGCGCCCGAGGTGCTGCCGGTCGTCGTGCCCTTCCTCTGCCTCCAGCCCCTCGTCGAGAACGCCGTGCAGCACGGGCTCGAGGGCAAGGTCGGGGACGGTGAGATCACCATCCTCGCGCAGGACGCCGACCACGAGTGCCTCGTGACGATCGAGGACAACGGCGTCGGCGAGGACCCGGAGAGGGTGCGCCGCGCGCTCGCCGGCGACGGGAGCACCGACTCCGTGGGCCTGGCCAACGTCGACGAGCGGCTCCGCGCCGCCTTCGGCGACGACTACGGGCTCCTCGTCGAGACGGCCGAGGGAGCCGGCACCAAGGTCACCGTGCGCCTGCCCAAGTTCCGCCCCGGGGTGCACGTATGAGCAGGATGCTCCCGTGACCAGCCCGACCTCGTCCCCGGCGTCCGGCACGGCACCCGAGCGGCTCCGGGTGCTCGCCCTCGACGACGAGGAGCCAGCCCTCGACGAGCTGGTCTGGCTCCTCGGCCAGGAGGAACGCATCGGCGAGGTCATCGCCTCTGACTCCGCGGCCGAGGCGCTCCGGATCCTCCACGAGCGACCTGTCGACGCGATCTTCATGGACGTCCAGATGCCCGGGCTGACCGGTCTCGACCTCGCCCGGGTCCTGTCCCGGTTCACTACTAAGCCACCCGTCGTCTTCGTCACCGCACACGAGCAGCACGCGGTCGACGCCTTCGAG
>DASUQN010000631.1:0-6811 GCA_036280515.1 Intrasporangium sp.
CCCTCCATCCGCAGGTGCGAGTGGAGCGTCCAGCCGCCCTCGACCCGGTGGAGCAGGTGCTTGCCGCGGCTGACCACCTCAAGCGTCCGGCGCCCGCTGAGGTCCGCCGTGGCGATCCCCGGCCAGCGGAGGTCCGTCTCGACGATCTCGTGTCCAGCCAGGGCCTCGTGAAGACGGCGCGCCGTCCGCCACACGGTGTCACCCTCCGGCACAGCACCTCCTTCACCCGGATGGTCATGGCGTTCGCGTCTCCATCATGGACGCGGACTGCGAAGTCATCGGCTCGGAAGCCGCGCACAGACTGGCCAAACCCACACAACACGGGTCATCCAGCGCCACAATGAGCGAATGGGCAGGGGCACCCTCATCACGCCGCGGCGGGGACTCCAGACGGCGTGGGGTCTCACCACCGCGGCGCGACTCTTCACGCCGGTGGTGCTTCTCGTGCTCGCCTTCGAGCGCGGCGGGGCCGGCCTGCTGGCCGCGACCTCGGCCGCCCTCGCGGTCGTCGGCGCCGTCATGTCCGCCGTGGTCGGCCACCTCGGTGACCGCGGCCATCTCGGCCGCGTGATCCGATGGCTCGTCGTCGTGTCGGCCGTCGCGCTCGCGCTCGCGACCGTCGGCGCGGTGGCGCAGTGGTCAGTGCTCGTCGTGCTGGCGCTGGGCGTCATCTCCTGTGGGCTGCTCCAGGCGTACCGGCCCCTCCAGGCCGCGATCCTGCCTTGGCTCGTGCACACTCCGCGCGAGCTAGCCGCAGCCAACGTCGCGTCGACCGCCATCGAGAGCGTCGCCTCGCTCGTCGGACCAGCGTTGGCCGGCGCCGCCCTGCTCCTCCTCTCGTCCGACGAGGCGCTGGTGATCGCGGCTGGCTGCCTCGGGCTGGCCCTGGTGCCCGTGTCCCGGGTCCACCTGCCAGCGTCGTACCGGCACGGCCGCGTGGAACCAACCAGAACCAGGTCGTATGCCGCTGGGCTCGGTGTGCTCGCCCGCATCGTCCGCGGGGGCGGGGCTCCGGCCCTCGTGTTCGCGCAGACCTTCGCCAGGGGTGCCCTCACCGTGTTGCTCGTCATCCTCGTCCTCGACGAGCTGGCGCTCGGCGCCGACGTCGTCGGCTGGCTCTGGGCTGCCCTCGGGGTCGGCGGTCTGGTCGGCGCCGCCGTCGGGGTGCGCGTCCTGCACGTCTCTCGCCTCGGCCGCAGCTTTGTCACCGGGGTCGTGCTGTGGGGCGTAGGCCTTGCGGCCCTGTCGATCAGCGCCGAGCCGTGGCTCGCCGCTCTCGCGATGGTCGTCATCGGGATCGGCAACGCGCTCGAGGACGCGAGCCTCTTCACCTCGGTCGCCCGCCTCGCGCCGCGGGGGTTGTCCGCGCAGGCGCTCGGTGCCGTCGAGATCGTGGCCTGCGCCGGCATGGCGACCGGCGCGGCCCTCGCTCCCGCGGTGGTCCGGGCCATGGACGTGCAGTCCGCTCTGCTCGCCCTGGGCGCCGCCCTCGTCGTCCTCGCGATGCTCTACCTGCCGTCGTTCCGCGCGGTGGACCGCACTGCCGGGCAGTCGGAGGTCATGACCGACCTGCTGACGGACGTGGCCATCTTCGAGCCGCTGCCGGTCGTGATCGTCGAGCACCTCGCGAGCCTGCTCGAGCCGCACGAATACGGGCCCGGTGACGTCGTCATGCGTGAGGGCGAGGACGGCGACACGGTGCACATCATCGAGTCTGGGACGGCGAAGGTGACGGTTCGCGGAGGCCCGCGACCGGACCTCGGACCCCTCGACACCTTCGGTGAGATCGCGCTGCTGCGCCACAGTCCCCGGACTGCGACCGTGACCGCTCAGGGGGACCTGACGACCTACTGCCTCGACCGCGAGGACTTCCTCACGGCCATTCAGGGCAGCTCGGCGTCGGCCGAAGCGCTCGCAGACGTCCGTCTCGGCCGGGACGCCTCGAGCTGAGCCAGCCAGTCGACCGTCTCGTGCAGGACGAGCTCGAGGCCGCGCGCGGGTCGCTGCGGCGCCTGCGCTCGGAACTGCGAGATGACGGAGGACATCGCGTCGGGCGCCACGGCAGGCAGCACCCGCAGTGCGCAGGCCCGCAGCCAGGGGTCACGCCACTGGTCGTTCGGGTCGACCGCGATGGACCGGACGAGCTCCGCGGCATCGCCACCCGCTGCGTAGCCGCCCGTCCGGTCGACCTCCGCGCCCTCCACGTTCGCGTCACCGACCTTCGCGCCCTCCACGTGCGCGTCACCGACCCTCGCCTCATGGACCCTCGGGTGATCAACCTTCCTGCCGTTGGCCGTGGCCCGGTCGGGACCGGTTCCCGTGGAGGTCCGGCCGGCGAGGCGCGCGCGACGCTTCCCCGGGTGCAGACCTGGAGCGACCACGGCGAGGACGTGCGGTGCACGTCGCCCGAGGGCGACGTCGACAAGCTCCTCCGCGAGACCCCTCGTCGTGTCGTCATCGGCCCCGAGCCCGGCTGTGACGCGCGCCGGGGTCGTGCCGGGGACGACGATCCCGACGAGCATGAGCAGCCGACGCGACACCTCGGAGAGCTCCTCACCCAAGGCGTCCCTGAGCGGGGCCACTTCCGCGACTCCCTCCAGAGCCGCCATGCCGTTCACGACGAGCTCTGCTCGGTCGAGCTGTCGGTCGACCGCCGTGCCCACCGCATTCCTCGCGCGCGTGTCGACGGCTTGGGCCGAAGCCGTGGCGCGGACGCGGTGCAGGCCGGTGGCCGCTGCCTCGGCGACCTCGGGCCGCGGGTCGAGCAGGGCTGCGAGGAGCAGCGCCCGTCCACGTTCACCGCCCCCGCGCGCGGCCGCGGTGGTGAGCGCGACGAGACCCGGTCCCGTCGTTCCCGCGTCGAGCCACCCCTCGAGCTCGTCAACGAGCTGGTCACCGTGCGCACAGAGCGCGTCCCGGAGGCCGGGGGTCTCCTCCCCCCGCCGCACGAGGCCGATGAGGTCGGGCACGAGGGCGGCACTCGGAACGACGGCCGCGGCCATCAGGGCGTCGGCCGTCGTGGCGGCGTCATCGAGAACCGCCCGCCAGACGAGGTGGCCATCCTCACGGCGACCGGGCTGTCCGCGTGAGACGGCGGCGGCCGCTCGGGCGCGCACCGCAGCGTCGGGGTCGCCCAAGAGGCTGCCCACCTGCTCCCGGACGTCGGGACGGCGAATCGCACCCACCCCCGCGAGCGCCTCGACGGCGGTGCAGCGCACGGAGGCGTCGCGGTCCGACAGCGCGCTCAGCGCGGCGTCGACGAGACGAGGCGACCGGGCATCGCGCAGCACGTCGATCCCGGTGCGACGATCGATCGGGTCATCGCTGAGGAGGAGGCGCCCGATCGCTTCTGCTGCGCCGCCGTCGATGCGGAGCGCGACCGGATCCCAGGACCGGTCGGCGAGCACCCCGCCCAGGTGCCCGGCGTAGCCACGGTGCGCCTTCACCGCGAGCCCGATCCAGACGAGGGTGAGCACGCCCGTGGTCCACACCACGGCCTGCACGTCGAGGCCGAGGGCCCGGACGAGCAGCAGGTAGGCACCGACGAGGCCCACGGCGAGCGGGACCCCCGCCCCCTCGACAAAGGTCTGCGCACGGAGCCGGTCACCCCGCCGGATCCCCTGGTAGGTCGCGGCGATCGACGTCCGAGTCGTGCCGTCCGTCAGCGAGATGTCGACGATCTGGGCGGCACACACGGCAACGAGGTAGGTGAACGTCGCGATCCCCGGACCGAAACCCACGCCAAGGACGACGATGGTCATCACGAGGACGCCCACCGGGTTCACGAGGAGGCCGAAGCCGATGCCGAAGCGACTGAGCAGCCGCCCAGCGAGCAGGAGCGTGAAGAGCACGGCGACGATGTTGAGGATCGCCCCGAAGGCACCCATGAACTGCGCGAGGCTGTCCGGGTCCGTGTAGTAGGCGGCCGCGCGGTCCCAGACGACGTAGTCGAACAGCTGCGTCACACCAGCCGAGACGATCTGGTAGCCGAGGACGAGCAGGACGAACGGCTCCCGGAGCAACCGGAGGTCGGCCAGCCGGGACGTTCTTCTCCTCGGCTCGTGCCGCGCAGGCGCGTGCGAGGGCGCGGTGAGCAGCTGGCCCGGGAACTGCCGGCTCGTGGACCAGACGAGACCGATGAAGGCGAGCGCCATGACGAGGTCGATGAGCAGCAGGTTCGTCGGTCCACCCAGCGGCTCCACCAATGCCGCCGCCGCGAGGCCGCCGACCGCGAAGCCGATCGAGAAGCCGGCCACGACCCGAGGGAAGTCCCGCTTGAGCGTCTGGACGTCATAGAGCCGGACGGCCTGCGAGCCGACGAGCAGGAACCCGGTGGGGATCGAGAGCGGGAAGAGGACGATGAGGACGAATGTCACCCAGGCCATGTCCCAGCGGCTGAGCAGCACCCAAGCGGTGCTGACCAGCACCACGTAGAGAGCGAGGACAGCGAGCGCGAGCCGGCCCAGCGGCATACGACGTTGGGCGACCGTGACGGCTGAGGAGACGGCCACGCCGGCGACGGCCACGCCGATGTAGGCGTAGGCGAGCGCGCCCGCGCCGTAGGTGTGGAGGAAGACGGCGCTCGCGGGCACCACGAGGAAGGCCACGGTCAGGCCCAGCGCGACCGCCTGACCGCCCAGGAGGGCGAGCAGCCGCAGTCTCACGGTTGTTGCTCGCGCTTCTCGCGGAGCCGCTCGACGAGGGCGAGGATGACCCCGCGGGCGATCTCCGGGCGGCTCTCGAGTGCCTCGTCGAAGTCCGCCTTGGAGAGCCGGAGCGCGGTGACATCGGTGACCGCCAGGACGGTGGCGGACCGGGGCTGCGGGTCGAGGACCGCGAGGTCACCGACGACGACCGGCGCCTCGGAGCGGATGCGGCCGTCCTCACGAAGGATCTCGACGGTCCCTGAGGTCACGACGTGGAGCCAGTCCTCCGTGGCGCCTCGCCGGATGATCTCCTCACCGGCAGCGAAGTCCTCCTCCGTGAGGGCGCCGGCCAGCCCTGCGAGGACCCGCCCGGGAGTCGCCGCGAAGATGCCGACGTGGCGCAGCATCGCCACGCGGTCGACGGTCAGGAGGCGTGCCATGGGCCGTCGCCTGCAGCCGTCCTGGTGGGGATGCGCAGCTCGTGGACGCCATCGGCCGTGTGCACCTCCGCGTCCCCGGCTGCGGTCAGAACATGGAGCATCGCACCGTTGCCGGCGAGGACGTCCGCGGTGAAGGCCAGCACGCCGTGCCGGGCCGCATAGTCGGACATGATGCCGTGCAGGGCGTGCCCGAGGCCGAGTCCGTGCCAGGAGGAGTCGACCATGTAGGCGACGTCGGCGGAGCCGGTGTCCGCGTCGACGTAGTACTGGGCGGACCCGACAGCCTGCTCGTTCTCGCGCGCCCCGGTCACCGCGACGAACGCCATTTCCAACTCGTAGCCGACGTTGGTCAGGTGCTCGGCGGCGTTACGGGTCAGCGAGGCGAGGTTGCGGAAGAAGCGGGTCTTGACATCCTCGGGCCGCATCCGGAAGAAGAGGTCCTGGAGCAGCGGGGCGTCGCCGGTGCGAGTCGGGCGGACGAGGACGACGGTGCCGTTCTTGAGCGTGACCGTCCGCTCCTCCGTCGCCGGGTAGGGCAGGCGCGAGAGCAGCTTCTGGTCCCGCGGGACGAGGCCGGACGCCGTGGCTGCGTCGAGCAGCGTGTCCCGGTCGTCCGGGTGGGCCAGCTCGATGAGGGCAACGGCCCGTTCGCGAAGGGACCGGCCGTGGAGATAGGCGATCCCGAACTCCGTGGCGATCCAACGCAGCTCGTGTCGAGGAATGGCCACTGCCTCCCTCGGGCCCAGGCGGGGGACGATCGAGGAGGAACCGTCGGGCTGGCGCGAGGCGAGCGCGACGATGGCCTTGCCGCCGGGTGAGACGGCAGCCGCGCGGTGGAAGTCCACCTGTGCGCCGAGCCCGCCGTAGAGCTCTCCGCCGAGGGCGTCGACACACACCTGGCCGGTCAGGTCGACCCGGAAGGCCTGCGTCACGGACACGAGGCGGTGCTGTGCAGCCAGCCCGGCCTGGACCTCGTCGATCGGACGGAACTGGAAGTGCGGGTTGCCGTCGATCGCGTCATAGAGGCGCTGCGTCCCCATGGCCGCGCTCGTCACCACGACGCGATCATCGACGGTCTTGGCCGCCCCGGTGACGATGCCGGCCCCGATGAGGTCGAGGACCGCGTCGGTGATGACGTCGGAGTGGATGCCGAGGTCATGGCGCTGGTGCAGGTGTGCCAGGACTGCGGCTGGGATCCGGCCCAGGCCGACCTGGAGGGTAGCGCCGTCGTCGATGACGCGTGCGACGTAGCCGGCGATCCGCTCGCCGACGTCGCCCACGCCGGGGTGCTCGTAGGTGATGACCGGTCCGGGCACCTCGACGAAGTAGTCGATCCGGTCAATCGGGATGGTGCTCGCCCCCTCGGTCCACGGCATGCCCGGATTGATCTCGGCGATGACGAGGCCTGCCGACTCGATGGCCGCCGGCCCCGCGTCGACGGACACGCCGAGGCTGACCAGGCCATCGCGCGGTGGGGTGACCTGCACGACCGCGACATCCAGTCGCAGCCGCCCGGTGCGCAGGCTGGCCGGCAGGTCCGGGCGGCTCATCGGGACGTAGTCGACCGACGCACCGAGGGGCTGTACCTCACGCACCAGGTCCGCGAGCTCGGCGCCGACGAAGATCGTCCGGTGGTCGAAGTTCGTCCCGGTGGCAAGAGCGTTGCGCACCCCGTCCGTGAGGTGGTGCACCAGGCGCTGGCCGAGGTGCTCGACCGGACTGTCC
>DASUQN010000632.1:0-6213 GCA_036280515.1 Intrasporangium sp.
ACGCCCGCGCCCGCCACCCCGCTCACTGCCGGGATGAAGGTCGTCGTCCAGGACGTCACGGCGCAGACGATCACGCGGACGGAGCCCATCGACCACAAGACGGTCCGCACCAGGACCTCTGCCCTCTACGAGGGCACGACCAAGGTCAGCAAGGAGGGTGCCGACGGCGTGCGGACCATCACCGAGCGCGCCATGATCATCGACGGCAAGGTCACCAAGAAGGAGCGCATCTCCGCCAAGGTGACCAAGGCTCCCGTTAACGAGGTCGTCCTCGTCGGCACGAAGGAGCGTCCCAAGCCGACGCCGACCACGACCACGACCCCGACCCCGACGCCGACGAGCACGTCGGGCTCCGGCAGCACGTCTGGCGCTGGCCTCAACCTGGCCCGCTCCGACATGTGGGACCGGGTCGCCCAGTGCGAGTCCGGTGGCAACTGGTCCATCAACACCGGAAACGGCTACTACGGCGGCCTGCAGTTCTCGTACAGCACGTGGCTTGCCTACGACGGCGACGACTTCGCGCAGCGTGCCGACCTCGCATCGCGTGCGGAGCAGATCACGGTCGCGAACCGGGTCTACGCGGACAACGGCCTCGCGCAGTGGGGCTGCAAGGGCTGATCCGTCGCATCCACCGACGGCGCGCAAGGGCCCTCGACCAGACTGGTCGAGGGCCCTTGGCCTGCCCGGTGGATCTCCGACAATTGCGCCGCGGGTCGATAGTCGATGGTCTGGGAGCGCTTGGGACGCCGACAACTGGGCTGCGGCCCGATAGTCGGCCCCCCGCCGCCCGACTCAGGCGCAGTCAGAGCCGATGCCGTATGCCGCTGGGCTCGGTCCGCGTCGAGGGTGCACTCCGCGACCGGCGGGACCATAGGGTGAGGCCATGACGAGGGAGCGGACCGCGGGCTCCGCGGAGCCGGCGCACGGAGGCGGTGCCGCTCTCCTCGGGCCGGCCCAAATCCGCGAGCTCGCGCAACGGCTCGACCTGCGCCCCACCAAGCAGTGGGGGCAGAACTTCGTGGTCGACGGCAACACGGTCCGCAAGATCGTCCGCATCGCCGGGGTGGGCGCGGACGACGTCGTCGTCGAGGTGGGGCCGGGCCTCGGCTCACTGACCCTCGCGCTGCTCCCCGTCGTCCACCGCGTCACCGCCATCGAGGTCGACCCGCGCCTCGCCGGAGCGCTCGAGGACACCGTGCGCGCCCTCCAGCCCCAGAACGCCGACAAGCTGCGCCTCGTGGCGGGTGACGCCCTGACCGTCACCAAGCTCCACGGTCCCAAACCCACGGCCCTGGTCGCCAACCTGCCCTACAACATCTCCGTGCCCGTCGTGCTGTCCTTCCTCGAGCACTTCCCGTCCATCCAGCGCGTCCTCGTCATGGTCCAGCTGGAGGTGGCCGAGCGCCTCGCCGCGAGCCCCGGCAGCAAGACCTACGGGGTGCCGAGCCTCAAGGCCGCCTGGTACGCCGAGGTCGAGCTCGCCGGACGGATCGGGCGCAACGTATTCTGGCCGGCGCCGAACGTCGACTCAGGCCTCGTCTCCCTGGTGAGACGGGACCCACCGCGGACCACCGCAAGCCGTGAGGAGGTCTTCCGGTGCATCGACGCGGCGTTCCTCCAGCGTCGCAAGTCGCTCCGCGGTGCGCTCGCCTCGTGGGCCGGCTCACCCGTCCTCGCCGAGGCGGCCCTCGTGGCAGCGGGGGTCGACCCGAAGGCCCGCGGCGAGCAGCTCGACATCGAGTCCTTCGCGCGCATCGCCGAGCACAAGGGCAAGACGGCGGTGCCCGGCACCATAGGGTGACCGCATGACCGCAGCCCCGACACCACCCAGGTCGGTGACCGTGCGTGCCCCGGCCAAGGTCAACCTCGAGCTGCGCGTCGGCGCCCTGCGGTCCGACGGCTACCACGACCTCGCCACGGTGTTCCAGGCCGTGTCCCTGTATGACGAGATCTCGGTGGCACGCTGGGACGAGTGGCAGGTCGTCCCGGGCGGGACCTATGCGGACCGCGTCCCGACCGGCAACGGCAACCTCGCGATCCGCGCTGCCAAGCTCCTCTCGGAGCAGTGGGACATCGACGACGTCCTGTCGATCCGCATCGACAAGGACATCCCGGTCGCCGGCGGCATGGCGGGCGGTTCGGCCGATGCTGCGGCGGCCCTGCTCGCATGCGCCCACCTCTGGGGACTGGGCCTCGAGCGCGACGAGCTTGTCAAGCTCGCCGCCGAGCTCGGCAGTGACGTCCCCTTCCCGCTCACGGGCGGCAACGCCATGGGGTCGGGTCGGGGCGAGCAGCTCGCCCCGGTCCTGGCTCGCGGCACCTTCCACTGGGTCCTCGCGATCAGCGACACGGGACTGTCGACCCCGGAGGTCTACCGCGAGCTCGACCGGCTGCGCTCGGCCGACGGCGGCGACCCCACGGACCCGGCCCACTCCGCCGAGGTGAGCTCGGAGCTCATGGCGGCCCTGCGCAGCGGCGACGCCCAGGCCCTCGGCGCGGCCCTCCACAACGACCTCGACGAAGCCGCCTTCTCGCTGCGCCCGGAGCTGCGGGTGCTGCGCGACGCGGGAGTCGAGTTCGGTGCCCTCGGCGGGCTCGTGAGCGGGTCCGGCCCGACGGTGGCCTTCCTCACCGACAGCCACGAGGCGTCCCTCGACCTCTCGGTCTCCCTGGCGGCCTCCGACCTCTGCCGCGACATCCGGCGCGCCAGGGGCCCGGTGCACGGCGCCCACGTCGTCAGCGGCTCACGCGTGGAGTAACACCAACCCCATGCCGTATGCCGCTGAGCTCGCTCCCAGCCCAGCGGCAGTTCGGCGTCGCGCGGATCCCCAGACGACCGCGGGAACCGCACTGTCAATCTGGTGGGGTCGTCACGCCGGGTGCGCTTGGCCGTGGTGGCGCACTGAGTTGGCAGCGGTGACGCCGACTGCGACGACGGCCATCCCCGCGAGGAAGCCGAGCCCGATCTGGACGAACTCGAGCGCGTTGTCGTCGATCGGCACGGACACGAATGGCGGCGTGACGGGGGCGGTGACGCCGATGTCCCCGCCGGCCTCGTAAACGCGGACGTCGGCAGGGGTGAGCCCGCCGGTGTCATGCTCGGATGCGTACGCGGGCGCGATTGCGAATAGCCCAGCGAGACCGGCGATGGCGAGGGCGCCTGCGCCCCGCTTGGCATGCGTGCTGTGGTTCATGGTCGTTCCTTTCGCGGTGACTTCCTGTGGAGGTTGGCCAACCCCGTGTGGGGGTGGCATGCGACCAGTGCAACTCCTTCCGCTATCGGTCTGGTGTCGGAGGCGCTGGGAGGCGCCCCGCCCGATATCGGTTTGATATCGGGGCCGTTGACAGGTATCGGCCGGCTGCGGACATTGGGGATCATGAGCATCTCCGTGCTCGGTCCATTGCTGGTCGACGACCGTCCGGCGCTCTCGCCGCGCGACCAGGTCGTCCTCGAGGCGCTCGTCGCGGCTCGCGGGGAGGCATTGAGTACTGAGAAGATTGCCGAGGCGATGTGGGGCGACAGCCCGCCGGTCTCGTGGCCGAAGCTCATCCCGAGTAGCATCCTGCGGATCCGCAAGGCCGTCGGGTCGCCTGCGGTGTCGACCACACGACACGGCTATCGCCTCGCCCTCAACGGCGACGGCGTGGACGCGTACCGGTTCGAGCGGCTGGTGGCTCGCGGCCACCAGTTCCTGAGGCAAGGTGAGGCGGACCGCGCGGTCCATGCCCTTCGTGAGGCTCTGGCCCTCTGGCGCGGGCGTCCGCTCGCCGAGCTCGAGACCTGGGAGCCGGGACGGTTCGAGGCCGAGCGCCTGAACGCGATGCGTCGCGAAGCGGAGGAGGCGGTTCTCGACGCGACCCTTCGGATCGGACTGCATGCCGAGGCCGTGCCGGAAGCTCGGGCCAGGGTGGCGGAGGAGCCACTCCGGGAGCGGCGATGGGCGCTGCTTGCGCGGGCCCAGTACCTGTCCGGCGACCAGGCCGATGCCTTGGCGACGCTGCGGCAGGCGCGCCGTCATCTCGCCGAGGAGCTGGGGCTGGACCCGGGGGCGGAGCTCGCCGAGCTCGAGCAGGCCGTCCTGCGCCAGGATGCGTCCCTGGTCGCCGCTACCGCTCTGCCTGAGCCGTTGGCCGCGAACCCGTATCCGGGGTTGCGCGCCTTCGACGTCGACGAAGGTGAGTTCTTCTTCGGACGTGAGGCAGAGACCGTCGAGTGCCTTCGCCGACTCGACGAGACCCGCGTGCTGGTCGTCGTGGGGCCGTCGGGCAGCGGCAAGTCGTCGCTCGCGCGAGCCGGGGTGATGGCCTCCCTGCAGCGCGATCGCCGTCCTGTCGAGCTCGTCGGCGTGGGTCCCGACCCCGTCGAGGCAGTGCGGCAGGCCTCAGGGTCCGCACCGGGAGGCACCCTTGTCGTCGACCAGCTCGAGGAGCTCATCGCGGCGGTCGGCGACCGCGAGAAGGATGAGTTGTTCGCGGGGTTCGTCGAGCAGGCCCGTGCAGGGCGGCTCGTCCTGACGATCCGCGCCGATCGGCTCGGGGAACTGAGTGGACACTCCGAGCTCGCGAGGCTCATCGAGCGAGGCCTGTACCTCCTCGGCCCGTTGGACGAGGCAGCGCTTCGCCTCGCGATCGTCGGGCCGGCCGGGGAAGCGGGACTGGTCGTCGAGTCAGGGCTGGTCGACCTGCTGATTGGGGAGGTGCTGGAGGAGCCCGGGGCGCTGCCGCTGATGGCACACGCGCTGCACCAGACCTGGGAGTCCCGCGAGGGGCGGACGCTGACCGTCGACGGCTACCGGGCCTCGGGAGGCATCCGCGGGGCAGTCGCCCGGTCCGCGGAGCTCGTCTACGAAGGGCTGACGGAAGCGGAGCGCAGCACACTTCATGACCTGCTCCTCCGTCTGGTGTCCGTGGCCCCGGACGGTGAGCCCGTCCGGAACTGGGTTCCTGCGCGCCAGCTGACACCCGGTGAGGGCCAGAACCTCGTTGAGGTGCTCATCCGGGCGCGGCTCGTGACGGTCGACGACGGCGTGGCCGCCCTTGCCCACGAGTCGCTCGCGCGTGCGTGGCCCCGGCTCAAGGGATGGCTCGAGGACGACCTGGAGGGGCAGCGGATCCTGCGCCATCTTGCCGGAGCCGCCGACAGCTGGGACACGTTGGGCCGCCCGGACAGCGAGCTCTACCGCGGCGTGCGACTGGCCCGTGCGCTTGACTGGCGACGGCGCTCGGCCACGGTCCTGACCCCGACGGAGACCGAGTTCCTGCACGCCTCCGAGCGGCTGGACGCCGAGGACCGCAGCCGGGAGGAGGTCGCCGCTCGACATCGACGTCGTCAGGCGATGCGGACGCGGGGTCTGGTTGCCGGACTCACGACGTTTGCGCTCGTGGCCGGCATCGCCGCAGCGTTCGGGGTCCGGGAACGTGACCGCGCGGCAGAGGCGGCTGCCGTCGCCCGGGCCAGGGCGGCCACCGTGGTCGCCCACGAGTCCACCGATCCGACAGTGGCGGCTCTCGCGGGCGTGGAGGCGGTGCGGCTGCGGGACGGTTCCGACACCCGCGGAGCGCTGCTCAGCGCCCTCACCCGTTGGCCGACGCTGCTCGCCTCCACGGACCTGCCAGAGGGGTACGACCTGGCCGTCGACCCGAGCGGTGTCCTCGCCATTGCCCACGGTGGTCACATCAGCCTCCGCGATCCAACCTCACTTGCCGAGGTCGACCGCCTCCCGGGCGATGCCGACGCCGTCGCGTTCCTCTCCGATGGGCGCCGGGTGGTTGCCGGATCGGAGGGTGGTGCACTGGGGATCATCGACAGGACGACAGGGGAGCGTCATGAGGTCCCCCACGGCGCCAACGGCGTCTGGCGCGTCGAGGCGAGCCTGACGGGCGATGTCTTGGCTGCATTCCTGTGGTCCAGGTCCGACGACTCGTCCGCGGTGCACGTGTGGCGCGGCACGACGCATCTGTGGGCCCTGCCGCCGGGGCCAGTCCGCGACCTGGGGCTGAGCCCGGACGGCTCCCGCCTGTACCTCGCCCTGGACGGGGCCACCCTCGAGGCCTACGACGTGGTCTCGGGACAGCGGGTGGCGAAGGTTGCGTTCGATGACCCGGGCGGAAGCGGGGCACCCCCCGAACTCGGCGCGCTGGAGGTTGCCCGCGACGGCGCCAGTCTTGCCGTGGGCGGGGAGCAGGTGCTGCTTCTCGACGCGTCGACCCTGC
>DASUQN010000633.1:0-8333 GCA_036280515.1 Intrasporangium sp.
GGGCGGACCTCGGTCACCGTCTCCGACTCGGTGACGACGCCAAAGCTGCCGATGACGAGAGCCAGCCCGAGGCCGGCCAGGCCCAGCCACGGGCCACGCGACCGGCCCCTTGGACGCGCTGGAGTGGGCAGCGGGCCCTCCGGCGTCGGTAGGGGGCTCTGCGGTGCACCGGGTGGTGCTGAGGGCGCCGGGGGCGGAGGCGCCGCCTCGAGGCTGTCACCATGAACCCGGTCGTCAGGCACGTCCGTCGCCGGAGGCATGGTCGGCCGCGGGAGGAAGGGACCCTGGGTCGGGGTGTCCGCTGGGCCGCCCGGCGATGGAGCGCTGGGTGTGGAGGTCACCGCACCACCGTAGGCGCGACCCGTCAGATGGTCCACGAGATATCAGCCCCGGATGCGTCAGGGGATGAGCTTGCCGGGATTGAGGATCCCGGACGGGTCGAGCTCGGCCTTGATCGCACGGAGCAGACCCACCCCGATCGCACCGATCTCGGCGGGCAGGTAGGCCCGGTGGTCAGTGCCGACTGCGTGATGGTGGGTGATGGTCCCGCTGGCGTCGATGATGGCCTGGCTCGCTGCGGTCTTGACCTGACGCCACTGGGCGAGCGGCTCGGCGGACTGGGGCGTGACGAGGGTGTAGTAGAGCGAGGCACCATCCGGGTAGACGTGCGAGACGTGGCACAGGACGACCGCGCGGCGTTCGTCGACCTCGAGCGCGCCCCGGATCGCGGCACCGACGACCGCGTGCAGGCGTGAGAGGTTGGCCCAGGTCGTCGCCGTCTCGAGCGTCTCGACGAGGAACCGGTGGTCCATCAGCTCGTCCCGCAGGTAGGGCCCCGAGAACCGGCCGCTCTCCCAGGCCCGGGCGACCTGCCTGGGCAGTCGTCGACCTCCGCTCTTCCTGAGCAACCGGTGCGCCGCGCGGCGCCGTTGCCGAAGCTCGCCCTCGTCGGTCCCCTCCCAGACGAGGAGGAGAAGGGCAGGTCGGTCCAGCCCTCGTGCCCTGACGTATCGGAGCAGGCGCCGCCCTGAGGCCCCGGCCAAGGTGAGGTTGACGCGCGTCTCGTCCTCGTCCGACAGCCGGCAGATGGTCGGCAGTGCGGCCCGGCCGAGGTCGCGGGTCAGCCCGTGCAGAGCCTTCGTTCCTGCCACGAAGGACGGGAAGACCCACGCGGCGTGCCGCTTCGCGGTCGGCAGCGGCGCGACCCGCAGCGTCGCCTCGGTGATGACGCCCAGCGTGCCCTCACTGCCGACGACCACGTCGAGCAGGCGGGGGCCGGCGGCCGAGGCGGGAGCACGTCCGCCGAGGACGAGCTCGCCGCGCGGCGTGGCGAGTCGCAGCCCGACCACGTTGTCGTCGATCCGGCCATACCCGGTGGAGGCCTGGCCCGCTGAGCGCGTTGCGACGTAACCGCCGACCGTCGCCTCCTGATGACTCTGGGGGTAGTGCCCGAGGGTGAGGCCCTGGGCGTGCAGCGCTCGCTCTGCCTCCGGTCCGCGGAGGCCTGAGCCCAGGGTGGCGGTCCTGCTGATGGGGTCGACGGCCACGACGTCAAGCCGTCGCAGGTCCAGCGAGATCACGGCCGTGAAGCGCCCGCGGTGGGTCCCCGCGCCCACACCGCCGACGACACTCGTGCCGCCGCCGTACGGCACGACGGCGACGTCGTGCTCGGCACACACCGTCAGCACGGCTGCGACCTCACCCGGACCACCCGGCACGACCACACCGTCCGGCGCGTTGGACCCGTCACCGGTGCGCAGCCGGTACAGGTCCGGATAGCCCTTCCCGCCTGCATGCTCGATGCGCCAGCTCCGTTCCAGATGAACGTGATCCGGCCCGACCACGTCGGCCAGCGCCTGCCGAGCCACAGCCCCAGCGCCGTCATGATCCAGCCGTGACGGCGCGAGGGCGACGTCCTCGAGCGCGACCGGCGGCGAGGCCTCCCCCGGGGCGACACCGCGAAGACCGAGCTCGGCCCCGAGGAACCGCCACGCTGCGTCGCTCAGCGGATGGGCCTGCGTCGGGTCGCCCCAGCCGTGCCACACCGACCGCGGGATCACCTCAGTGAGAGAACCTGACACATGTAACACTGTTACAGAAAACGTTTCATCAGTACAGTGGAGGAATGGATACAGCCCCGTTGGCCGCTCCGAGCACGGACGAGGCACTGCTCGCGGCCGTCAGGGACGAGGTCCTCGCCTATGGCGTGCGTCGCGCCACGGCAACATCGATCGCCCAGCGGGCCGGGGTCTCACGCGTGACCGTCTATCGGCGCGGTGGCGGCATCAGGCAGCTGCTGCTCGACGCCCTCGTCGCCGAGTTCCGCAACGTCATCGAGGAGGTCACGGCGCTCGTTCTCGCGGAGCAGTCGCCGCGGGACGGACGGGCGGCCGTCACCGACCTCGCGGTGGCGATGGTCCGGAAGCTCAGCCAGGCACCTCTCGTCGCAGCCCTGCTCAAGCACGACCCGGAGATGCTCCTTCCCTACCTCGTCGATCGCCACGGGCGCAGCCAGCAGCTGATGATCGAGGCGATGACCGGCGCGATCGCCGCGGGCATCGCGGACGGCTCCATCCGCGACGGCGACCCGGTGCTGCTGTCCGTCGTCCTGCTCCACGCCCTGACGCCCTTCGTCATCGGCTTCGGCGTCGTCACCGCCAAGCACGACCCCACCGAGGTCCTGGCCGAGGTGCGACGCCTCGTCGATGCCTACCTGGCCCCGGAGGCCCCGAGCTGAGGAAACCGCCATGACCGTCTCCATCAACGCGCGGACCCGCTCCGGCGCGCTGCACCGACTGGCAAGCGAGTCCTACGACGTCATCGTCGTGGGTGGGGGCGTGACCGGCACGGGCGTTGCCCTGGACGCGGCCTCCCGTGGGCTGCGCACCGCGCTGGTGGAGCGTCATGACCTCGCTGCAGGCACGAGCCGGTGGAGCTCCAAGCTGGTCCATGGGGGCCTGCGCTACCTCGCCAACGGAGACGTGGCGATCGCATGGGAGTCGGCTCGCGAGCGGCATGCCCTCATGACGGCGATCGCACCCCACCTGACCCGTGCCATGCCGAATCTCGTGCCGCTGGGCTCCTCGACACCGGCCGCGACCGGGCTCGTCCTCGAGGCCGCGATCCGCCTGGCCGACGTCCTCAGGGTGGCGGCGGGCACCCCGAGGAGGCTGCTGCCCCGACCGTCACGCATCAGCGCCGCTGAGGCGCTCGTGCTGGCACCTGGACTGCGGTCAGCCGGGCTCCGTGGGGCCCTGCTCTACTGGGACGGCCAGCTCGAGGACGATGCGCGACTCGTCACCGGCATTGCTCGGACGGCGGTTGCCCACGGCGCGGACGTCGTCACGCGGTGCAGCGCGACGGCGCTCGCCGACCGGGCGGTGACCCTGCGCGACGAGCTGACCGGCGAGTCGTTCGAGGCGCGCGGCCACGTCGTCAACGCGACCGGGGTCTGGGCCGGCGAGCACGAGCAGTCCGTTCGCATCCTGCCCAGCCGTGGCTCCCACCTCATCGTCCGGGCCGGCGCCGTCGGGTCCCCGAAGGCGATCTTCAGCGCGCCGGTGCCGGGCCACCGGGCCCGGTTCGTCTTCGCCGTGCCACAGCCGGACGGGCTCGTCATCCTCGGCCTCACCGACGAGCCGGCGCCAGGGGTCGACGGCTTCGCCCCGGCGGTGCCGGACGTTGACGCACGGTTCCTGCTCGACACCATCAACGCGGCCCTCGCGCGGCCGCTGGAGGCGCAGGACGTCGTGGGCCGCTACGCCGGGCTGCGCCCGCTCGTCGAGGACGGGGGCGGCACCACTGCCGACGTCTCGCGCCGCCACCTGCTCGTCGACGAGCCCGGACGGGCCGTCACGGTCACCGGCGGCAAGCTGACCACGTACCGCCAGATGGCCGAGGACGCCGTTGATGCCGTATGCCGCCGGGCCGGCTCCTCGGTCGCGTGCTGGACCCGCTCGCTCCCGCTGGTCGGCGCGGCGCCACGAGACGTTCTCGCGCGTACAGCGGCGCCGACGCGACTCGTCCGCCGCTACGGGACCGAGGCCGCCACCGTGTCGGCCTTGCGCGAGTCGCATCCGGACCTCGCGGTGCCGGTGAACGACGCCTGCCCGACCCTGGGCATCGAGTTCCTCTTCGGCGTCCTCCACGAGGGCGCGATGGTGGTCGAGGACCTGCTCGAGCGACGGACCCGCGTCGCGTTCGACGAGGCTGCCCTGCCCGCCGCGCGCGAGCTGGCAGAGCGTGCACTCGACCGCGCCGGCCAGCTCGTCGGACCCCCAAACTGAGTCGCCTCGCGCGAGTCCCAATGGCAGGGTGACCACATGTCCAACCCCGCAGCGGCGCGCATCCTCACCGACGGCACCGTGACGCTGCGGCGACACACCGCGGCCGACGTGGACGGCCTTGTCGAGCAGTCCACCGACGAGCAGTCGCAGCGCTGGACGGCAGTGCCGCGTCAGTACGCGCGCGCGGATGCGGTCGCCTTCCTGGAGCACATCGCCGGCGAGTGGAAGGACCCGGGAGGAAAGCGCTACTGGGCCATCGAGGTCACCGCAGCTGACGGGAGACCGCGCTTCGGCGGGACCGTCGATCTTCGACCCGGCGAGGCGTGGGACCACGCGTCGATCGGCTTCGGCCTGCACCCGGCGGCCCGGGGCCAAGGAGCGATGTCACGAGCCGTGCGGCTCGTGGCGACCCATGCGTTCGAGATCGGCCCCTGGGGACGTCCGTTAGGCCGGATCCACTGGCGAGCCATCGCAGGGAACTGGGGTTCACGCCGGGTCGCCTGGGCGACCGGATTCACCTTCCACGGCACCCTCCCCGGCACGCACCCCAACCTCGTGGACCCGTCGGGGCCGGCACTGGACTGTTGGTACGCCAGCCTTGCGGCCGGAGAGCCGATGCATCCCCGGACCCCTTGGCTGGAGCCAGTTAGCTTGGAAGACGTGCGAATCCGACTCCGGGCCTTCCGCGAGTCCGACGTCGACGCTCTCGAGCAGCGTCATGACCCGGAGCACTGGTTCCCGCAGCAGTCACTCCTCAGCCCCGACACGTTCGAGGCCTGGCTGGCGCGCCGGCTCGAGCTCATGGCGAGCGGCTCCGCGATCGAGTGGGCCATCGCCGACGCTGGTACCGACCGGGCACTCGGCCACCTCACGGTCTTCGTCCGCAACGGGACGCTGACGGGCGACGTCGCCGAGCTCGGCTACCAGCTCGTGCCGAGCGCTCGCGGCAAGGGCGCCGCCAAGGCGGCCTGCCGCCTCGCGATCAGCTACGCGTTCACGCCCAAGGAGGACGGCGGTCTCGGGCTCCGAAGACTGGTCGCAGAAACGGCCGCGGACAACGTCGCGAGCAACGCCGTGCTGCGTGCCGTCGGGTTCACCGAGTTCGGCCGGGAGCGTGCGACGGATCCGCTGCCCGACGGGACCTACGGTGACGCCCTGCACTGGGAGCTGCTCAGCTAGGCGGCCGCATCCTTGCGGGGACGACCCCGGCCCCGCTTGCGCGCCACGATCGCGCCGTCGACGACCAGCTGGCCGCCCCAGACGCCCCAGGGCTCGCGTCGCTCGAGGGCCCCCGCGAGGCACTCCTGTCGCAGTGGGCACTCCCCGCAGAGCGCCTTGGCCAGCTCGACCTGTTCCGGCCTCTCGGCGAACCAGAGCTGTGGGTCGTACTCGCGACAGGGGATCGCCACGGCGGCTTCCAGACGTAACCGTGCGCCGTGGGCCTTGGTCAGTGATGGTCCCGGTGTGGAGGTCATGGGCCCTATCCTCAAAAGTGAAGCGAACTTGAAGTCAAGGGGAGCGATTGGCGCTGCCCCTCACTCCTATGTCGAAGCAGAAGTGCCGGATTCGACACAGACGGCGCGTCCCGACCGAGAAATACCGCGAGACGTTCCTGGACACGCGTGTACGACTTCTAGGCTACGAAGTCATACACTGGTGTTCAACATAATTTCTCGGCGAGATTGACTGGCATGATCGGTCGATGGCCACGAGGTCTCGTCTGCCGATCCGCGATGCCGAGGGCGCGGACCGCTTCGAGGCGTTCCTGGTCAGCGCGGTGCTCTCGATCGCGCTGACGAGAGGCTTCCTCGTCCTCACCGGGTATCCGCAGCTCGGCGGCGACAGCCTGCACTTTGCGCACGTCCTCTGGGGCGGCATGCTCATGCTCGTCGCGCAGCTGCTCTTCATGCTCTTCCTGAGCCGGACGGTGCGGATGGTTGCCACCGTGATAGGCGGGATCGGCTTCGGGCTCTTCATCGACGAAGTCGGCAAGTTCGTGACCGGCGACAACAACTACTTCTTCCAGCCCGTTGCAGCGATCATCTATGGCGTCTTCGTGGCCATGTACCTCGGCGTGACCTACGTCGTGCAACGCCGGCCACTCACCGACCGCGAGCGCGTCGTCAACGCGGTCGAGCTGCTCAAGGAGTGGGCTGCGCACGACATGGACGCCGCCGAGCGAGCCCGGGCCATCGACCTGCTCACGCCTGTCCGGGCCGAGGACCCCATCGCCGGGCCGCTGCGTTCGGTCATCGCCACGCTGCCGACGACGGCCGGCTCCGGGGCTTTCGTCTCCCGGGTCTACGCATGGGTGCGGGGTTTCATCGTCGGCCTCCCGCGGCTCGAGCTCGTCAAGCGGACCGCGATCGCAGCCTTCGGCGTCTTCGTCGTGCTCTCTGCCATCGGCCCCGTGGCCGGCGTGTTCGATGATCCCGGCCTCGTGGCGTGGATCTATGCCGCGTTCGCCGTGGCTTCGGTTGCTGTCACCGGGTGGGCCGTCCTTCGGTGGCGCGCGGACGACCGCGAGGGCTCGCTCCAGCTCTTCGAGATCGCGCTGCTCGCCCAGCTGTTCATCGTCCAGTTCTTCAGACTTCTCGAGGAGGAGTTCGGCGGATACCTGCTCGTCTTCGTCAATCTGGCACTTCTCGGTCTCTGTCGGGCGCTGCGTTACGAGGACCGCACGCCACGCCGTTCCGACGCCGATCCCGCCCTGCCCGTCGGAGAGCAGCCGCCGCTCGACTCCTGACCCCGCCCTCCCGAGCAGCGTCCACCGATCCGACCGAAGGCATGCAGGACCCCACGGAGGGGTGCCGTGTGCAGCTGACTCAGCTCAGCGGCATACGGCACCTTCCGTGGGCACCGGCATCAGTGTTGGCGTCAAGCGGCGACCGGCTGCTTGCGCGGGCGTCCCCTCCCTCGCTTGTACGCGACGGCGGCGCCGTCGACGATCAGCTGTCCGCCCCAGACCCCCCAGGGCTCCCCTCGCTCGAGCGCGCCGGCGAGGCACTCAAGCCGCAGCGGGCACGTCCCGCACAGGGTCTTGGCGAACTCGACCTGCTCCGGCCGCTCCGCGAACCAGAGCTCCGGGTCGTACTCCTGGCACGGGATCGCGTCGCCTCGGTGGGGCACGTCGCCAGTGGGCTTGGGTTGCTTGCTCTCCTTCATCGTTCACCCCTGTAATCCGGCGCACCCGTGGAGGCGGCGCGTCGGTGGATGTGTCTGGCCAGCGGTGGAGCGCTGGCGGTCAAGTGGTCACGAGTTCTCGATGGCATCCCTCCTTCAGGTGGCTCGGCAGTTGGCTCGGCGGCGTGCTGTCGGCTGGTCAGCCGGCCGGACGCTCCGGCGGCACGGTGTGGCCGCGGTGGAAGACGTTGTCCGGGTCCCAATCGGCCTTGACCTTGGCGAGTCGGGCGTAGGTCTCGGGCGGGTAGATGTCGTGGATGCGGTCCGATTCCTCGTCCCCGACGAAGTTGCCGTAGGCACCCGGGGTGCCATCGGACAGCGAGGCGCCCAGCGCCTCCACCCAGGGACGCTGCGCGTCGAGCGCCTTCGGGTCGCTGACGATCGCGGCGACGTTGACCATGAGCGGCCACTCGCGGTGGGCATACGCCGTGGCCCCGGGGTTGACCCGGGAGATGGCTCCCCCAAGAACCCGGGTGTTGACGATGGCCATCTGCACGTCCGGCGAGGCGAGCTGCTTCACCAGCGTGTCGAGGATGAGCTGCGCATGGCTGCGGTCGAACCCGCGGGAATACCCGTTGCCGATCGTGGCGATCGGGTGGAAGTCGTCCGGCTCCGGCTGGAACATCCCGGTGTAGGGCATCTCCTGGAGCAGGTCGGCCAGCGGTGTGGCGACTGCGCGGAACGGGGCGAGAACGGGCTCGGCGTCCGTGGCCGGTCCTGCGTACGTCAACAACGCCAGCACCACGAGCTGCCCGTGCTGCTCCTTGGGCAGGAACGGCATGGGCGGTGCCGGCATGACGTTGATCATGGCGCTCAGCTCCTCGGGTGCCGCCTGGGCAAGCCGCACGAACTCCGTGATCGTGT